>JBAQGU010000567.1:0-2861 GCA_049287975.1 Roseiarcus sp. | reverse complement strand
CAGCAGCGTGAAGTTGAAGCCCTCGTCCTTGGTCCAGCCGGCGAGCAGGGGAACGTCGCTCTGCTCGCCGCGGGCGAAGATTTCCGCGGGCGGACGCGGCAGAAACTGGCCGTCGACGATCGGGCGAAAGCCCAGCCCCGGCGCCGCGGCGAGGATCGCTTCGGCCGGCGCGGCGCGGAGTTCCGCGAGCGATCGTGCGCCGACGTCGCGCGCGAACGCTTCGCCTCTTTCTTCGGCTTCGGCGAGACTCGAGGGAGCGCGGCTCGGGGAGGCGAACATCGCGCCGCTCTCACCGATCGCGCGGGCGAACAGCCCCTTCGCCAGAGGCGAGGCCATCAGCGCGCTCACCGCCATCGAACCCGCGGATTCGCCGGCGATCGTCACCGCGGCGGGATCGCCGCCGAACGCGGCGATATTGCGCTGCACCCATTTCAGCGCGGCCGCGAGATCGAGCAGGCCCCAGTGGCCCGAGGCGCCGGATTCGGCGGTCAGTTCGGGATGCGCGAGGAAGCCGAGCGCGTTGAGGCGATGGTTGACGGTGACGACGACAATCCCCTTTGCCGCCAGTCGGGCGCCGTCGTAACGCGGCTCCGCGCCGGAACCGACGACGAAGCCGCCGCCGTGGATCCAGAACAGCACCGGCAGGTCTCGCGGCTCGCCAGGCGCCGCCGGGGTCCAGACGTTGAGGTAGAGGCAATCCTCGGAAACGCCGGGTACGCTGGGGTCGATGTCGTCGAAGACGACGCCCTGCAGCGAGTTCCAGCCGTACTCGTTCGCCGAACGCACGCCCGACCAGGGCAGAGGCGGTTGCGGCGCCCGCCACCGCAGTGCGCCGACGGGAGGTGCGGCAAACGGTATGCCTTTGAAGCCGCGCACGCCAGCGGCGTTTTCAGGCGGAATCGCGAGGTGGCCGCTTTCGATGGAGATGGACAGGTGGGGCATGGAGGCGTTCCCAAGAGCGGAGAGCGGGACTATCGCTCACACGCTGTAGACGCAACGCCGCTTTCGTCAGGAACCTTTGCGGTCAAACCCGACACGGGCGAACTCAGATTCTGCCAGGCCGTAACTGTCGCCGGCAACTTTCTCCAACCGCGAACGGTCGCAGATCAAAATCCGGCCGCGCTTCGTGCTTATGGTTTTATCGCTCTCCAGCAAATGCAGAGCGCCGGTCACGCTGGCTCGTCGGGTCCCGAGCATCATCGACAAGAACTCGTGCGTCAGGAGCACCTCGTCTGAATCGCCGCGATCCTGCGCCATCAGCAGCCATCTGGCCAAGCGCTGTTCGGTAGTAAAGCGTGAAATGGCGAGCGCCGAATGGGTGACTTGGATGAGAAACGTATATGCGAATTTCAACAGGACGTCGGCGATCGGCCAGCTCTGCTGCATCGCGGCCCATAGAATGTCCGCCTTTATTTCGAATCCGGCGCCCGCCGCCTGCGCGTAGGAATCATAAGGGGTCAGGGTTTGGCCAAAGATGACCGGGACGCCGACCACGCCCTCCCGGCCGATAATCCCAACCTCGAGCGAGTGCCCCATGTCGGTGATCGCGACGACGGATGCGAAACCGGATTCCGGGAAAACAACCACCTGGATCGGCTGGCGCGGCTTGAAAAAGACGTGGCGAACCTTGAACTCGATAGGTTTGAGATGGGGCGCCAGTGTTTCGGCGTCTCCCGGCGACAACGACGCCAGCAGTCTATTGGCGCTGGATGAGAGCAGTGACGGCGACATTGCGACCATTCCGTTGCGCCAGCGGCAAATGGCGAGGCATGGCGGACCGCGATCTTGGCGAGCATAGGCTTGTTTATGCCTCGGGTCCAACCCGGGCGCGGAGGGCCGTGCGCTACGCCTCGATCCTCAACCGGCTCTCCGGTCCGAGCAGCGGCAACAGTCGCAGCAGCGCCTCGCGCTCGATCGCGACGCAACCGACGGTCGGCGAAAAGTTCCTGCGGGCGATGTGGAGGAAGATCGCGCTGCCCGCGCCGGCGACGGTCGGGAAGAGGTTGTAGCCGACGACGATCAGAACATCGTAGATATCGTCCTGGCGCCAGAGCTGTTCGACGTGGGCGCGATAGGGCAGGCGCACGAACCTGTTGTACTCGGCGTCCTTGACATCGTCGACCCAGGCGTCGTTGGGCGTGAGCGCGCTCATCGGCATTGCGGTCGCCGGCAGCTTCACGCGATCGGCGCGAAAGAAACCGCGAAGCAGCGCGAAATCGCCGATCGGCGTCGCGAGATCGCCCTCGCGCTTGAACATGCGCGCGCCGCCCTTGCCGATCGCGGCGCGCGTCGATCCGGTCGGCCAGGACAATCGGCCCGCGCGACACGTCAGGTGGACCGGCGCGGTCTCATGCCCGCGCGCCGAGCCGGGCAGGGTCAGGCCGCCAAGCAGGGGGCCGAGAGCCGCGCGGCGACTCCAGAGCCGCTGCGGCTCCCTCACTGCAGGTAGTCCTCGTTGCGCACGATCAACCAGCGGCCGCTGCCGTCGCAGCGCACCGCGTAGCGCTCGCGACCGCTGTCCGGAGGCCGCGTTCGCCCGCCGCTGACGACGGTCAGCGTGTATTGGTCCTCGAGCACGGCCTCTCTCGCGCCGCGCGAGACGACGACTGGCCCACTCAGCGCGACCTGCACCGCCGACCAGCGCGCGAATTGTTGTTGCTTCTGGGCTACGACACCCGCCTTGTTCCGGACCCCGCCGGTCCGCGTGTTGCGATAGGTGGCGTCCTCGGCCCATTGCTCGGCATAGAGCGAGAGATCGAGGCGGGTCATCGCCGTGAACAGGTTGCGTACCGGCGCCGCGAGATCGTCGTCGGAGGCGTTCGCGCAAGGGTCCGGCGCCGGGATTGCGCGCTGCGGGACCA
>JBAQGU010000566.1:0-2426 GCA_049287975.1 Roseiarcus sp. | reverse complement strand
GGCGGCGCCCCGGCGGCGATCCGTTTTGTCGAACCCAGGGAGGGCGGCGCGGTGTCGCTCGACGCGTTCGCCATCCCGCGCGACGCGCCGCGGCCCGACCAGGCTTACGCCCTGCTGCAGTTCCTGCTGCGCCCCGACAATTCGCAGGCCAACGCGCGCGCGGCCGGCGTAGTCAGCGCCGAGACCGCGGGACAAGAGGAAGCGTTGAGGTATTTGTGGCCGGAGGGCGCCCTGAACCCATGGCTGTCGGCCGCGATCGAAACCGAGTGGACGCACCTGCTGGCCCCCCCAGAAATTCGGAAACCGCATGCCCCTGTCGCAGCCGAACATCCTCATCGTAATGGTCGATCAACTGTCGCCGGCGTTCCTGCCCGCGCACGGCCACAAAATCGTCAAGACGCCGAACATCGATGAACTCGCAAAGGCGGGCGTGGTGTTCGAGAGCGCGTATTGCGCGAGCCCGCTCTGCTCGCCCTCGCGCGCTTCATTCATGTCCGGCCTGCTGCCCTCGCGCACGCGGGTCTATGACAACGCCGCCGAATTCGCCGCTGGCATTCCGACCTTCGCCCATCACCTGCGTGGGCTCGGGTATCGCACCGTTCTGTCCGGCAAGATGCACTTTTGCGGGCCGGATCAATTGCATGGCTTCGAAAGCCGGCTGACCACCGACATCTATCCCGCGGATTTCGGCTGGACGCCGGACTGGGATCGTCCGCACGAGCGGCCGAGCTGGTATCACAACATGAGCTCGGTCACTGAGGCAGGCCTCTGCGTGCGCACCAACCAACTCGACTTCGACGACGAGGTGACTTTCGCCGCGGAGCGCGAAATCTACGACAAGGCGCGCGGCGTAGATCCGCGGCCGCTCCTGCTGGTCGCTTCGCTCAGCCATCCGCACGACCCCTTCGCGATCAGCGAGCGCTACTGGAACCTTTATCGCGACGACGACATCGACATGCCGGGCCCGGCGATCCCGCCGCGGCAGCTCGATCCGCACTCGCGCCGGCTGCGCCATATCTCCGCGATGGATTCCGAGCCTGTCACCATGGAGCAGATCCGCGCGGCCCGGCGCGCCTATTACGGGGAGATTTCCTACGTCGACGACAATCTCGGCCGCCTCACGCGGGCGCTTCAGGAATGCGGGCTCGCCGACGACACGATCGTCATTTTCTTGGGCGATCACGGCGAGATGCTGGGCGAACGCGGACTGTGGTACAAGATGAGCTTCTTCGAGGGTTCCGCGCGCGTCCCGCTGATCGTCGGCGCGCCCGGACGCTGGGCGCCGCGCCGGGTGACGTCCTGCGTTTCTCTGCTCGACGTGACACCGACGCTGATCGATCTGGCGGGAGGCGACTCGAGCGCGCTCGGCGAGACGATCGACGGACGCAGCCTCGTTCCGCATCTCGAGACCGGCGAGGGGCGCGACGAAGCGATCGGCGAATATCTCGCGGAGGGCGCCGTCGCGCCGATCGTGATGATCCGGCGGCGCAACCATAAGTTCATCCACTCGCCCGGCGATCCCGATCAGCTCTATGATTTGAAGCGCGATCCCGGCGAGCGCGAAAACCTCGCGGCGCGAGGAGAAGAGACGGAGCGCGTCGACGACTTCCGCCGAGAAGTGGCGCGTCGCTGGAATCTGGCGGGGCTGGACGCCGAGGTGCGGGCGAGCCAGCAGCGGCGGCGGCTGGTCGACGCCGCGCTGAACAAGGGCGCGCAACGCAGCTGGGATTTCCAGCCCATCCGCGACGCCTCGAAGGCCTATGTGAGGAATACGACCGCGTTGGATGACCTCGAGGCGCTGGCGAGGTTTCCAAAGATTGCGCCGTAAGGGGCGCCGCGGCTCAGTCCTGGAAGGCTTCGCGCCGCCCCGGCGGAAAAAGACATGGTAATCGGAGGCGAATTCGTCTCTTTCTCGTTAGTTAGCGCTCTCACTGTCCGCGGGCGGTTCG
The DNA here is from genome assembly GCA_049287975.1 of Roseiarcus sp. Taxonomy (GTDB): domain Bacteria; phylum Pseudomonadota; class Alphaproteobacteria; order Rhizobiales; family Beijerinckiaceae; genus Roseiarcus. The sequence continues at coordinate 477 of JBAQGU010000566.1, read as the reverse complement.
TGCTTCATCGCCTCTCGGTGAGGGTACGGCTGCCGATGACGATAGCAAGTCCGCGAATTTAGCCGCGCGAGCATCGGCGATATCAGGCGGGATCGGGAGCCTGCGCCCGATCCCGCTCTTTCGTCCTATTTTTTCACGCAGGCTATTGCCGCCTTCGTGTTGTCCTGCCCCTCGCAGCTCGCGCCGCTGGTCCCCTTGATATGCAGCGTGCTGCCATCGACGCTGCAATACGCGCTGATCATGACTTCGTCGGATTGGCACGCCGCTTCCGCCTGATCGGAGATGACCCGGATGGTCGATCCGGCGCCAGCCGGCCCGGCGGGTCCGGCGTCGCCCTTCGGCCCGGGCGGTCCCGCGTCTCCCTTAGGTCCCGCCGGTCCCACCGGCCCCGTCTCTCCGTTGGGTCCCGCCGGTCCCGCAGCGCCCACGTCTCCCTTGGGTCCCGCCGGCCCCGTGGCCCCGATTTCTCCCTTGGGC
>JBAQGU010000565.1:0-3031 GCA_049287975.1 Roseiarcus sp. | reverse complement strand
GCCATGTTGTCCGCGGTGAGGTTGGGGTTGGCGGCGATGAAGTCGCTCTCGATCCGGTCCGGCGAGGTCGAGATCTTCTCGTGCGGCGCCTTCAGCGCGTCGGGGACGACGAACTGGTCGCGTGCATATTTGACGGCGGCGAAGTAGTTTTCCGGGCTGAGCCCCGTGCACACGCCATGCTTGACGTATTCGTAGCGCGCGAGGCCTTCATCCGGGTAGACGCCGCGCGTCTCCGCGAGCGCCGCGCTGGAAATATGACCGGCTTCCCCGCAATCCTCGGGATAGGGGCGATTCAGGTTGTCCGGCCAGAGGCCGTGCACGACGAACCCCTCGCCGGAGCCGGCGGCGCATTGATCGGGCGACTTGGCGGCGCCGCCCGTATCGCAAAAGCCCGGCGACCAGGAGAGCGTCAGCACGTAGAAATCAAAATCGCCTGAAGCCACGAGGTTCGCGGGCGTCCCGGCGGCATGCGCCGGCAGCGTCGAAGCGGCGAGCGCCGCCAGCGCGGCGGCGAATCTTTTCGAGCGCATCGCCGAGCCCTCGGGTCGCCAATTCACTCATAACCTACATTGTACGGCTTATCGCCGAGATATCGCTCGGCCAACGGACGCAGGACGCTGCAGGCTGGCGAATAAGCGGAATTGCGGTCGAGCCCGACGACGCACCACTCGACGCCCCAGCCCCAGCCTATGATGCCCGTGTCTTCCTGAATGTCGTAGATGATCGTCCGCTCCTTCTGGTCGCTCGTCATGACGCGCGCGATGCAGTAGCGGCGAGGGATATAGGAGACGCCATTGGCGCGAAAGCCGATCTCCTTGAAGCGGTCGTAGCCTGCGATCGTCAGCGTCGAATTCCAGTACGACGATTGCGTCTGCTGGAAACGGTCGTTGATTCGGCCGGTCACCCACGTGTTGTCGCAGGCCGGCAAATTCGACCAGTAGGGGGAAAAACGCTTGTCGGCTGGGATTATGAATTGCTGGGCCCCGACGGTCGCGCCGAAGCAGAGCAACGCCGCCAGGACGAGAATTGCGCGCATCATGCCGAGCGATCCTTCCATGCTTTTCGAGTTCACCATGATGCGCGGCCTCCGCGCGGTCAAGCGTTGAGAACCGACGCACGGCCGGGCAGGGGGGCGAAAGCCTCCGCGGCTCGTACAGATTCTCCGCCAGAAAGTTTCTCCGCCCGCAAACTTTCTTCACACGCCCGAGTCAGGCTATTGCGGGGCGGGGTTCGAAGCCTCCTTCTGCTTCGGTTTGCGATGGTGGCTCGGGCGCTCCATCGCCTCGTTTTTGCCGTTGTCGAAGCCGACGAAAATGGAATAATCGTCGTTCAACTTCGTACGCGTCAACGGCAGCATGAGGAGTTCCGTGACCACTTGGAAGGGCGCCTGCACGCCGCCCGCGGTGTTCGCCTCGACGCGGTAGGTCTTCTCGAAAATGGTCTTGTGATCGACCTCGCGCCGCACCAGCACCTTCACGTTGGTGGAATAGGCGCCGGGGGAGCCGGCCGGTCCAATCAGGAGGCGCCCGGAAACCCCGACCTTGAGGCTGAATTGATCGCCGCGCGGTTGGCACTCGCGGGCGGTGTCGACGAGATCGAACTGGTAGCGGACGGCCGAATTCTCCGGGCCGCCGACCCGCGCCGTCGCCGCGCCGTCCTCGATTTCGACCACCGGGCACTCGAGATCCTCGGCGGTCATCGGCAGGACGACGATCTTGTTGGCGCCCGTAGCCGGCCCCATCTGGGACGCCGCTCCCGCCACTGTCCGAGGAGACTTGGGGACGATCGAGTCGACCGGGTTGCAGGCGCCGAGGAAGGTGGCCATGGCCGCGGCCAAGCCGATTCGTAAATTCAACCCGAGGGCGCTCGCATGCATCGAACTGGCTCCATGTCGCGCCGCGGGGCGCTCGCAACAAATGTCTCGCCGGCCGGGCGGCGCCGGTCAGGGCAACGCCTCGAAACTTTCCTTGAAGCCGGCCAAAGGCGCGGGCACGCCGATTCCCTCCTCGGGCGTTTCGAAGATGACGAAGGTGATCGTCTGGCCGCTTTCCATCTTGGCGAGCAGTTTGTCGTCGATGAAGACCTCGGCGACGCAGCCGTTCGGAAGACAGCGCACGAAGTTCATCCTGCCCATGTCGTCCTTGTCGATGCGCAGACCCATCCCCGTCGGAAGCAAGACCTTCAGCGGCGCAATCACCCGGAGGAGGCGTCCCTTGCGATCCGCGGTCTTGAGGGCGATCACTACGAGAGTGATGTTGGGTCGTTCCTCGTCCGCCACGCTCTGCACGATGGCGCATTGCTCGCTCGCGGCGCCGGGCGGAGTTTCGCAGCGGGTCTCCCAGTTGCCGTGCTTGTCCTTCACCGCACCCTCGGATTTGGCCTGACCCAGCGGAAGTACCCAAAGCGCCAGGAACAACGCGGCGACGACGGATGCACGGACGGTTTTTCCCGCCCCGAACCCGCCGCCGGGAACGACTCCATCCATGAACGACGATTTCCTCGGCCGACAGAGCGGATGGCCTATCAAACGCCACGTCGCTGTCAAGTTGAGCGAATTGCCGTGCGATTCAAAGTGATGGGCAGTACGCGGTCGATTCGACGAATCGCTGGAGGCTCAGCAGATGGCGACGACGAAACTCAGCGACGAGGCGTTTTTGGCATTTCTCGAGAAGCACCCTGATCTTCGAGATCGATTCGCCTCGATAGTCGGCGCTGTAGAGAACTCGGAGGGAAATCTCGAGAAGGCGGACACGGCCGAGGAGCGGATCATCGAGGAGATGCGGAATTTGGGGCGGGAGGCGATGCAGGGGTGGGCGGAGAGGCAGGTCGAAGTGACGGAACAAGAAATCCGTCAACAACCTCAGATGCATCGCCAAGGTAAAAAACTCCGCTGGCATACGAAACTCGGCGAGATCGCGGTCCTGGAGCCGCGATATCGGTTGGAGAGTAAAAGCGTGCGCCCGTTCCTGCGGAGTGCGAAAGTCATTCCTCGCGGCTGTTCGCGGGCTTTGCAGCGCGCGATCACCGATTT
>JBAQGU010000564.1:0-9591 GCA_049287975.1 Roseiarcus sp. | reverse complement strand
CTTTGTAGAGCACCGCGCCTTCGCTCGGCTCGATCAGGCCGAGCAACAGGCGGGCGAGCGTGGTCTTGCCGCTGCCGCTTTCGCCGACCAGCGCGGTAATGGAGGGCGGCTCGTCGGCGATTGCGAGCGAAAAGTCATCCACTGCGGTCATCCGCGGCCCGCGCATCCCTCCGCCGAACAGCTTCGTGACAGCGCGCGCCTCGAGCAGGACGGACATCTCATTCCCCGGTTGCGGTTTCCAACGCCAGTTCCGGCGCGCTCGGCTGATACAGATGGCAGGCCACGAGATGATCCGGGCGAACCTCCCTCAAGACTGGCGCATCGACCTCACAACGCGGCATCGCATGCGGGCAGCGCGTGCGGAACGAGCAGCCCTTTGGCCGACTGAGCAGGGAGGGGGTCAAACCGGGTATGCCTTGAAAGGCGCCCCTGCGGTCGAGCGTCGGCAGGCTCGCGATCAGTAGCTGGCTGTAGGGGTGCAGCGGCTCTCGGAACATCGCGCCGACGCCGCATACCTCGACCAGCCCGCCCGCGTACATGACCCCGAGCCGATTGACGACCTGCGCCATCAGCCCCATGTCGTGGCCGACCAGTATGATCGAGGCCCCGATCTCTTCCTGAACGCGCCGCAGGGTCTCGACGACCTGGCGCTGCACCACGACATCGAGCGCGCTGGTCGGCTCATCGGCGATGATCACCTTCGCGCGCAGGCTGATCGCGATCGCGATCACCACCCGCTGTTTCATCCCTCCGCTGAGTTCGTGCGGATATCTGTCGGCGGCCTCCGGCTTCAGTCCGACGGTCGCCAGCAGTCCGCTGATCCGCGCGTCGAGCGCCGAGCGCGACAGCGTCTCGCCGTGGTCGCGCAACGCGTCGGCGAACTGGCGGCGGACGCGCGTGACCGGATTGAGGGAATTCATGGCGCCTTGCGCCACCAGCGCGATCGCCGCCAGACGCAGGGCGCGCATCTCTTTCTCGGGAAGAGCGAGAAGGTCCTTGCCTTCGAACAGCGCCTGGCCGCCTTCGATCTTCCCCGGCGGCTTGATCAGCCGCATGAGCGCCATGGCCACGGTCGACTTTCCCGATCCGGACTCGCCGACCAGCCCCAGCCGCTCGCCTGCACGCAGATCGAAACTGACGCCGTCGACCGCCCGCACGGCTCCCAGCGACGTGTGGTAGTAAACCCTGAGGTCGCGCACCTGGAGGACCGTCTCATTGCGCAAGTGCGGCAGCTTCCTTCACGCGGGGCCGATCCCCAGTCGTAGGACATTTGCCGGCGCACATCAACGACGCCGGACCGCGGGTAGGGGGTCGGTTTGAATTTCCGGAGCTGGCCGGGGGCGGAGGATGCGTCGAGTTCACGATGCAAATCTCAGCCTCGGGTGGTATGGTGGTCGCCGCCCCGACGGGAAAATGGGAGTGCGATGATGTCCGCGGTCGTCAGCAATGGACTTTCACCAGCGGCGCCCGCCCGCCGCGAGCTTTCGCTCAAGGAGCTCTCCCATATTCCTGGAACCGACGGGTGGCCCGTCGTGGGTTCGACCTTCTCTCTGCTCGCCGATCCCAAGGGCGCGGTGGAGCGGCGGGCCGCGCAATACGGTCGCGTGTATCGCACTCTGGCCTTCGGCGTTCGGACCGTTGCGCTGCTCGGCCCTGAGGCGAATGAATTCGTCCTGTTCGATTCGACGAAGCTGTTCTCCTCGATGCAAGGCTGGAATTATCTGCTGGAGCGTCTGTTCCCGCGCGGACTGATGCTGCTCGATTTCGACGAGCACCGTCTGCATCGCAAGGCGCTGTCGGTCGCCTTCAAGAGCGGTCCGATGAAGTCCTATCTCGAATCCCTCAATCGCGGCATCGCGCGCGGGGTCGGCGGCTGGAAAAAGGGCTCTCCGGACATTCTGTTCTATCCCGCGATCAAGCAACTGACCCTCGATCTCGCCGCCGTGTCCTTCCTCGGCGCGGAGATCGGATCGGACTTCGAGCAGGTCAGGCGGGCCTTCGTCGACATGGTGGCGGCTACGGTCTCCGTCGTGCGCAGGCCGATTCCCGGCACGCAGATGGCGCGAGGCGTGAAGGGCCGCGCCTTCATGGTCGATTATTTCGGACGCCAGATCGAGGCGCGGCGCGCGAGCGACGGCGCCGACATCTTCACCCAGCTCTGCAAGGCGACGACCGACGACGGCGCGCTGCTTTCGAGCCAAGAAATCATCGACCACATGAGTTTTCTCATGATGGCGGCGCATGACACTTTGACCTCCTCGCTCACATCCTTCGTCTGGTTCCTGAGTTCGAATCCGGAATGGCAGGAGCGCCTCCGCGCCGAAATCCGAGCGCTCCGCCTCGCCAGAGGCGAGCCCCTCCCCTACGACCGGCTCGATGAGCTGCCGGCGACCGAAATGGCGTTCAAGGAATCCTTGCGAATCATTCCCCCCGTGCCGTCGCTCCCGCGCCGAATCCTGCGCGATTCGGAATTCGGCGGATATAAGCTCCCCGCGGGCGCGCGGATCTCCGTCAATCCGCTCTATACGCACCACATGCCGGAGATTTGGCCGGAGCCGGAGAAATTCGATCCGCTGCGCTTCACCGAGGAAGCCTCCCGCAGCCGGCACAAGTTCGCCTTCGTGCCTTACGGCGGCGGCGCGCACATGTGCCTCGGGCTGCATTTCGCTTACATGCAGGCGAAATGCTTCGCCTATCACCTGTTCTCGTCGACCTCCGTTTCCGTGGCCAACAATTATAAGCCTTCATGGCAACTCTGGCCGATTCCGAAGCCCCGCGACGGCCTGCATGTGCGCCTGACGCCGCTCGACTGAAACTCGACGCGTCGCTTCCTTCGTCTCAGTGGCCCACCGGAGCCGGCCCTCCGAGCTTGACTCTGCGCAGGATGAGCGCGAGCGGCACGGCCGCGGCGGAGATCAGCATCAGGGTCCAGAACACGTCGACATAGGCCAGCAAGGACGCCTGCAACTGGACCTGCTGCCCGATCCAAGCGAAAGCCTGTTGCTGCGCCTGCAGCAGCGAACTACCCTGGGCGACGAAGTAGTTCGTCATCTGCTGCAACGTATCCTGGTAGGCGACGCTCGACGGAATCGCGTGCTCGACCAGCCGGCTCTGATGGAACTGTTCGCGGTGCGCGAGCACGTTGGTGCAGAGCGACACGCCGATCGAGCCGCCGGTGTTTCGCGCGGCGTTGATCAAGGCCGAGGCCTGATCGGTCTTGTTGGACGGTATGCCGTCATAGGACGCCGTCGTGATCGGGATGAACACCAGCGGAAGTCCGACGCCGAGCAGCATGCGCGAATGAGCGAAGAACCAGAAGCCGAGATCGGCGTAGACATTGGTCATTTGGTACATCGCAACAGCGATTATCGCGGCGCCCACGGCGATCAGATACTTGGGCTGGACTTTGCCCGAAAGCCGGCCAACCACGATCATCATCGCCATCGTGACGACGCCGCCGGGACTCAGCACCAGTCCCGCCCAGGTCGCGGTATAGCCGAAGTCCTGTTGCACCAGCAGTGGCAGAAACTGCGTCGTGCCGAGCAGAATGGCGCCGGTCGCCAGCATCACGAGAAAGCAGGAGGCGAACTGACGTGTCCCCAGCATTCGCATGTCGATCATCGGGTTGCGGCGCGTCAATTCCCACGGAATCATCGCCACGAACGCAAAGCCGCAGAGAGTTGAGAAAGCGACGACGAAGTTCGAGGAGAACCAGTCGTCATCGAGGCCGCGGTCGAGCACGATTTCGAGGGCGCCGAGGAACGTCGCCACCAGCACGAAGCCGACGAGATCGAAGCGGACGCCCGTTTGTTTCATCCGTTCGCGTTCCTCGGCCGCCGCCGCGGGCTCGCGGAACAGTATGTTGACCAGCATGATCGCCATGACCCCGACCGGCCCATTGATGAGGAAACACCATTGCCAGGACCAGTTGTCGGCGAGCCATCCGCCGAGCGTCGGCCCGACCACGGGCGCGACGACGACCGCGACCCCGAACAACGCGAAAGCCTGACCGCGCTTTTCCGGCGGGAACGAGTCGGCGAGGATCGATTGCGCGACCGGCACCATGCCGCCGCCGCCCAATCCCTGGAGAACCCGGAACAGCAACAGCATCTGGAGATTGCCGGCGAAGCCGCAGAGCACCGAGCTCAGCGTGAACAGCGCCAGGCAGACGATGAAGAACGGCTTGCGGCCGAACGTCTTGGCGAGGAAGCTGCTGGCGGTCAGAGCGACGGCGTTGGCGACGAGATAGGTCGTCACGACCCAGGACGCCTCGTCGTCGCTGACCCCTAAACCGCCTGCGATGTAGGGCAGCGCGACATTGGCGATGGTCGTGTCGAGAACTTCCATGAATGTCGCGAGCGCGACCACGATCGCGATCAGCCAAGGGTTGGAGCCCCCCGGCGAGCGCGCGCCCGCTTTCGCGCTCATAGCCGGGCCCTCATTTGTTCGAAGAGAGACGCCTTCGGATCGACGCGCACCGTCGGATCGACCGACATGCCTGGCCCGAGCGACACGTCTGTGGGGAGATCCTCGATGACGAGTTTGACGGGCACTCGCTGCACGATTTTGACGTAGTTGCCGGTGGCGTTTTCGGCCGGCAGAAGCGAGAACGCGGTGCCGGACCCCGGCTGGACGCTCGCGACATGGCCGTGAAAGACACGTTCCGGATAGGCGTCGATGACGAGCGTCGTCTTCTGCCCGGGCCGCATCTGGTCGAGTTGGGACTCCTTGAAGTTCGCGGTGACCCAGAGATCGTCCGGCACGAACATGGTGAGGTTCGTGCCGGCCGTCGCATATTGTCCGACCGCCGCGCCGAGGTTGACGACCCGACCCGGTTGAGCGGCGGTCACGATCGTATAGGAGAGATTGAGCCGAGCCTGATCGAGCTGCGCGTTCGCCTGGGCGAGATTCGCTTCATCGGTCGTGCGCTGCGCCTTCAGAACATCGATCTGCCGCTCAGCCGCGACCAGCCCCGCCTGCGTCGTCTTCAGCGTCGCTTGCTGCTGGAGTTTTTGGGAGTCCCATTGCTGCGCGTTCTGGACGCTTCCGTAGCCGGTATGGGCGAGTTGGTCGTAGCGGGCCGCCTGTTGCTGAGAGAACACGAGGCTGGCCTGCGACTGCTCGACCTGCGCCTCGTTCTGCGCGACGACGGCCCCTTGCGCCGTTATCTGCGCGTTCATGTTGTTGATATTTGCCTGCGCCGCCGCCACCTGCGCCTCCGCCTGCTCCAGCGCGGTGCGATAGTCGCGATCGTCGATGCGCGCGATGACCTGGCCGGCGACCACGTGCTGATTGTCGGTGACCGGGACTTCGGTGACGTAGCCCGACACTTTCGGGGCGATCGCGAACTGCCGCGCGGCGATGAAGGCGTCGTCGGTCGACTCGAAATGCGACGCGTAATCCCAGTAGACATACCCGGCGCCCGCCGCCAGCAGAAGAGATGCGGCGCCGATCGCGGCCCGAACGGGATGGCGGCGCAGGAAGCCGCGGCGCGGCGCTTCACCCTCGTCGCTGTCGCCTTGCCGGTGCTCGGGCTCGGGCTTCGGCCGTGGCCGGCTTCGATCCGTCTTGGCGTCGGGCACTTCTCGAGGGGCGGGGGTCCGAGATCGTGGGCGCCCTGATGGAGCGAGCGCCTCGCCTTGCCGATCTTGCTCGCGAGTCTCGGGGCGGGGCGGGTTCAAAACCCTCGGAGCATGGTCTTCGATATCGACGTCATTCAGCATCGCGACTCCTTCGGCCAGCTCCGGCCGGGTTTTGGAAGCGCTCTCTCTACCCAGAAAGAAACGGTACCGTTCCGTTTCGATTGGCCACATATGGTATGCGGCGACGGCGGTCAAGGGGCGCGCGTTCACGAAAACGTGAGCTCTTCAATCCGAGAGGTTCGACCACAACCGGCTCCCGTCTCCCATGCCGAGACATGAAACCTGAACGGAACGGAAATGTTCCGTTTCACGCTTTACCCGAGGCGATCATAGCGCTAGATAAGGCGCTCCCTCGGCCGACCGGCCGATCTCCGGCACGTGAAGGTAATGACGAAGCAACAGACCGCCGCGATCGACAAACGCGTTTCCGCACGCCCGCGCGCGCGATCCGGTAGGCCGCCGCGAGAGAGCGCGGGCGAGGTCGACGGGCGGATTCTGGATGCGGCGAGGCAAGTATTCCTCGATCGCGGCTTCGAGGGCGCGAGCATCGAAGAGATCGCCGAGGTCGCCCGCGCGGGAAAGCCGACGATCTACGCCCGACACCCGGGCAAAAAGGAGCTCTTCACTGCGGTGGTGGCGCGTAACTTTGCCAAGTTCGTGCGGTTCGAAGAGGTCACTCCCGTGGGCGCCACCCTCGAGGAGCGTCTCGCGAGCGTCGGGATCACCGTTCTCGAGATGGCCTTGAGGATCGAAAATATCGGGCTGTGCCGGGCGAGCATCGCCGAGGTGCGGCGTTTCCCCGATCTCGCGAAGGAGGTGAGTGTAATGGCGCGGGAACGCGGAAACGAAGCGATCACGCGGCTCTTGGGCGAGATGGCGGAAAGCGGAGAGCTTCACGCGTTGCGCGCGTTTGGGCCAGATCGACTTCGGACCACGGCGCGATTTTTCCTGGACCTCGTCGTTCTGCCCCTGATCATGCGCGCGCTGTTTGGAGAGAGCCTGGAATCGCTGTGCGCCGAGATCCGAGGGCACGTCTCCAGCCGCGTTTCCTTCTTTCTCGCCGCGTGCCGGCAAGGCGGCGCCGATTGATCGAACGGCGAGGGATTTCAGAAGCCTCCGTCCCCACTCGGTAGCAGGCTAGGAGTCGCCTGAGCCGGCGTCTCGACGTGGATGGCCGGGACAAGCCCGGGCCATGACGGTGACGGTGACGACATCGTCTCATCGATCAGGGTCGGCCGAAGGCCGGTGCGGAACTCCCAATGACGGCGCGTAGGCTTGCCATGACCGAGGGCGAGCGATGAGCCTCCCCCGGTTTCCCTCCCCTCGCCTACATGCTAACGACCCGCGCATGACGAGCCGGATCGACGCCCGATTCCAAGCCCTCCGCGCCGCGCGCCGCGCGGGGCTGGTCGCGTTCGTCATGGCGGGCGATCCGGACCCGGCGACTTCGCTGGCGATCGTCAAAGCCCTGCCGGCGGCGGGCGCGGACGTGATCGAGCTCGGCATGCCCTTCACCGATCCGATGGCCGACGGCCCTTCGATCCAGGCCGCTGGGCTCAGGGCGTTGCGGGCGGGGCAGACCTTGCGCAAGACGCTCGCGCTGGCGAGGGAATTTCGCGACGCGGACGCGGAAACCCCCGTCGTGCTGATGGGCTATTACAACCCGATCTATGTCTATGGCGTCGAACGCTTCCTCGTCGACGCCAAGGCGGCCGGGGTGGACGGCCTCATCGTGGTAGATCTCCCGCCGGAGGAAGACGAGGAGCTCTGCGTGCCGACCTTGCGCGCCGGGCTGAATTTCGTCCGCCTGGCGACGCCGACCACCGACGACAAGCGGCTGCCCGCCGTGCTCGCGAACACTTCGGGCTTCGTCTATTACGTCTCGATCACGGGGGTTACCGGGGCGGCCGCGCCCGAAGCGGCCGGGGTGGGCGCCGCCGTTGCGCGAATCAAGCGGCATACCCATCTGCCTGTGGCGGTCGGGTTCGGCGTGCGTGACGCCGCCAGCGCCGCCGCGATCGCCGCCCATGCCGACGGCGTCGTTGTCGGTACGGTGTTGGTCGAAGCGGTCCGCGGCTCGCTGGTCGAGGGTCGCGCGGGACGGGACACGGTTCGCGCGGTCGCTGAAGCGATCGAGCGTATCGCGGCAGGCGTGCGTAGCGTCACGAAGCCCTTGGATCGAGGCCAAAGCCGATGAACTGGATTTCCAATGTGGTGCCGCCGAAGATTCGCTCGTTCCTGCGGCGCGATACGCCTGAAAATCTGTGGGTCAAGTGTCCCGAGAGCGGTCAGCTCGTCTTCCACAAGGATCTCGAGGCCAACCTGATGGTGGTGCCGGGGTCCGGCTATCACATGGCGATCGCCCCGAAAGCCCGCCTTGCCGCGCTGTTCGACGACGGCGAATTCGAGGAACTGCCGATTCCGGATACGCCGGTCGACCCGCTGAGGTTCCGCGACATCAAGCGTTACGCCGACCGCCTGAGGGAGCACCGCCTCAAGACCGGCTCGGCCGACTCCATTACGCTCGCGGCCGGCACACTCGAGGGTCAGCCCATCGTCGCGGCCGTGCACGATTTCGCATTCCAGGGCGGCACGCTGGGCATCGCCGCGGGGGAGGCGATCGTCTCCGGCATGCTGGAAGCGATCGCGCGCCGCGCGCCGTTCGTGATATTTACCGCTTCGGGCGGCGCGCGCATGCAGGAAGGCATGTTTTCGCTGATGCAGATGGCTCGCACGACGGTCGCGGTGCAGCGACTGCGCGCGGCCAAGCTGCCCTATATCGTCGTCTTGACCAACCCGACGACCGGCGGCGTCACCGCGTCCTACGCGATGCTCGGCGACATCGAGATCGCCGAGCCGGGCGCGGTGGTCGGTTTCGCCGGCGCGCGAGTCATCGAGCAGACCGTGCGCGAGCGCCTGCCCGAGGGTTTTCAGCGCGCTGAATTCCTGCAGCAGCATGGCATGGTCGACATGGTGGTTCCGCGGCCTGAAATGCGCGCGACGCTGGCGCGGCTGTGCAAGATGCTGGCGAAAGCGCCGCGCGAGGCGGCCGCCGCCTGATAACTCCATGCTATGAGCCTGTTTGCGCGCCGCCTCCCGGCAACGGGGCGGCGCAGCCCATCGCCGGTTCGGGAGGGCCCTGGTGAACCAAACCGATACCATCACCGCGCGTTTCGCGCCGCTGCATCCCCGCGTCATCGACCTGTCGCTCGGCCGCATCCAACGCCTGCTCGCAGATCTCGGCGCGCCGCAGGAACGCCTGCCGCCGGTCGTCCATGTCGCGGGAACCAACGGCAAGGGCTCGACCGTCGCCTTCATGCGGGCAATTCTGGAAGCGAGCGGCAAGAAGGTGCATGTTTATACGTCTCCGCATCTGGTTCGTTTCAACGAGCGGGTTCGCCTCGATGGCGAAATCGTCGACGACGCGCGGCTCGAGGCGGCGCTCGATGTTTGCGAGCGCGTCAACGCGGGGCAGTCGATCTCGGTGTTCGAGATCACGACCGCCGCCGCCTTGCTGCTGTTCAGCGAAACGCCGGCGGATTATCTGCTGCTCGAAGTGGGCCTGGGCGGCCGCTACGACGCGACCAACGTGATCGAGCGGCCGGCCGCGACCGTGATCACCCCGGTCTCGTTTGATCATCCGGAATTTCTCGGCGCGACGGTCGACAAGATCGCCTATGAAAAAGCAGGCATTCTGCGGCGCGGCGCCCCGGCCGTGATCGCGGCCCAGGAAGATTCCGCCATGCGCGTCATCGAGCGCGAGGCGTTGCGCGTGGGAGCGCCGCGGATCGTCGCCGATCGCGATTTTCACATGCGCGCCGAGAACGGCCGGCTGGTGTTCGAGGACCACTTGGGTCTCCTCGATCTGCCCGTGCCGCGGCTGCCCGGACGTCACCAATACGGCAACGCGGGATGCGCGATCGCGGCGCTGCGCGCGATTGCGCCGGAG
>JBAQGU010000563.1:0-4418 GCA_049287975.1 Roseiarcus sp. | reverse complement strand
GATCTGCACCGGCCGCTCCGATTATCCCAATCAGGTCAACAACGTCCTCTGCTTTCCCTATATTTTCCGCGGCGCGCTCGATGTCGGGGCTTCGACCATCAACGAAGACATGAAGAAAGCGGCGGTGCGCGCCATCGCCGCGCTCGCGCGAGAGGCGCCGTCCGAGGTCGTCGCGCGCGCCTATGGCGGCGAGGCCTCGCCGTTCGGCCGTACTTCGCTGATTCCGAGCCCGTTCGATCCGCGGCTGATGCTGCGGATCGCGCCGGCGGTGGCGCACGCTGCGATGGAGAGCGGCGTCGCGCGTCGGCCGATCGCCGATTTCGACGCCTACGCCGACCGGCTCGGCCGCTTCGTCTTCCGCTCCGGCTTCATGATGAAGCCGATCTTTGCCGCGGCGCGCGGCGCGCAAAAGCGCGTCATCTATTCCGAGGGCGAGGACGAGCGGGTGTTGCGCGCGACACAGGTCATTCTCGAAGAGCGGCTCGCCGTACCGGTCCTCATCGGCCGCCCCGAGGTGATCCAGGAGCGTCTGAAGCGTTACGGGCTGGCGATGAAGCCGGGCGTCGATTTCGAGGTCATCGACCCCCACAGCGACCCGCGCTATCGCGACTATGTCGCGGATTATCTCGAGGTCGCGGGACGCAAGGGCGTCACTCCGGACGCCGCGCGCACCGTGGTCCGGACTTCGCCCTCGGTGATCGGCGCGCTGGCGTTGCATCGCGGCGACGTCGATGCGTTGATCTGCGGGCTCGAGGGGCGCTTCGCATCGCGGCTGAAGCACATCAAGGACATCGTCGGAATGGCGCCCGGCGCCAAGGAGTTCGCGGCTCTATCGCTCGTGATCGCCTCCAGCGGCACCTATTTCCTCGCGGACACCCACGTGCGCTATGATCCGAGCGCGCAGGAAATCGCCGACATGGCGATTGCCTGCGCGCACCACGCCCGGCGTTTTGGCGTGACCCCGAAGATCGCGCTGATCTGCCACTCCGACTTCGGCTCCGCCGATACGCCGTCCGCGCTGAAGATGCGCGCCGCGCTGGCATTGCTGCGCGAACGCGCGCCAGAACTCGAGGCCGACGGCGAAATGCAAGCCGACACGGCGCTATCGCTGCTCGCGCGGCAGCGCGTGATTACTGACTGTCGGCTCGATGGGGAAGCCAACGTGCTGATCTTCCCCAATCTCGACGCCGGCAGCACCGCGCTGCAACTCACCCGCGTCATCGCGAACGCGTTGCCGGTGGGGCCGATCTTGATGGGGCCGGCCAAGCCCGCTCACGTGCTGACCCCTTCGGTGACCGCGCGCGGCATCGTGAATATGACCGCGATCGCAGCGGCGGAGGCGGCGGAAGGGATAGGAAGCCCACCTAAATGAGTAAATCCCCTCCCGGCGCCCGCCTGATCGGCTATAAGAATATGCGCGCGATTGGTCGTGTGACGGGTCACCCATGAGCGTCAGGACGGAGCGGGCGTTGGCCAACGCCGGCGCGACACGACGGCAGATCCTTCCGTCCGCGGGCGCTCGCCCGAGCTCTGTCAGATACGCGGCGATCAGCGGGGCGTATCTCGTCGCATATCTGACGATAAACGTGATCACCAATTCGCGGCAGTTTCATGAATCGGGAATCACCCTCTGGAGCCCCGATAACGGCCTGAGTTTGTTGCTGCTGATCGAATCCACGTACTTCGCACCGATCGTTTTGCTCGCCTCCATACTAACAGACGTTTTCGTAAATAACGTCAGACATAGCGTTTACATCGTTGTCGCAAGCGAACTCGTGCTCAGTTGGGGCTACCTCCTCATCGCCATCGTGTTGCGCGACGTTTTTTATTTCGACACGCGGGCGACGACCTACAAAAATATGATCGCGCTCCTCGCGGTGGTGCCCGCCAGCGCCGCCGTGACAGGAACTCTATATTGCGCTGTGTTGTATTTTACCGGCGCCATTCCCGCGAAGCAGATTTACAACGCCGCGACCAATTTTTGGATCGGAGACACCGTGGGAATGATCGTCGTACTGCCCGCCGCGACGGCGATTCATGATATCGTTTGGAATGGGCGCTGGCGGCAATGGCCCCTGAGCAAGCATTTGGCGCCCGCGCTGATCGTCGGCCTGTGCATCGTGACGTTCGTCCTGGTCAGCGCCGGCGACCCGAGGGAAAGATATCTTTTCGACTTGCTTTTTCTTCCGATTCTTTGGGTCGGCATAAACTACGGCTATACGGCCGTGACCATGACGTTGCTCGCAACACAACTGATGCTGATCGCCGCGCTCACGCATTTTCAAGTCGACGACCGCGATTTCTACATATTTCAGACTCTGATGTTCATTCTGGCGACGACGGGGCAATTGCTCGGCGCCATCGTCACGGAGAGGGAACAAGCGACGCAACTGCTGCGAAAACAACAGTCGGAATTGGCGCGGGTGTCGGCGCACGCGACGACGGCGGGGATGGCCGTGACTTTCGCCCATGAAATCAGCCAGCCGCTTTCTTCGTTGTTGACCTATGTCCACACCGCGCGTCGCATGCTCGATAGCGGCCAGTCGACGGCCGCCGTCTCGAGCGCTCTGGCAAAGGCCGAAGCGGAGGCGCAAAAGACGCGGCGCATCATCGAACGAGTACGGGATTTCGTCGCGAGCGGGAAACTGGAGCTGGAGACGACCGACATCGGCCAAATCGCCCGGAAGATAGCATCGCTGAATTTGGATGAAGCCCGAGCGCGGGGCGTCGCTCTCGCGGTCGAGGCGTCGGCCGCCCCGTCGTCCGTCACAGCCGACCGAATCGCCATCGAGCAGGCGCTCAACAATCTCGTGACCAATGCGATCGACGCGGCTTCGCAGCGCGGAGATGCCGAGGGGCAAGTCGTCGTCGGGATCGACCGAGACGGCGAGAACGCCATCCTTCGAGTCGACGACAATGGAATGGGCATCGCGCCGGAAATCGCCGACCATCTTTTTCAAGTGTTCGAGACGACGAAGCCGAAGGGAATGGGCCTCGGGCTTTTGCTCACTCGAGAAATCGCTCGGCGGCATTCAGGTCGAGTCGGATGGCGGCCCTTGCGGCCGCAGGGCACGAGCTTTTTCATCGAGTTACCGATCCATGGACCCGAAACAGATTCCGGCCAAGCGCCGGGTGCATATCGTTGACGACGAGTCCGAGGTTCGCGAGGCCCTCGCGCTTCTGCTCTCGACGGCGGGGATCGAAACGGCGACGCACGAGTCGGCGGAAGCCTATCTCGAAGCAGTTCCGCTCGCCAAACCGGCTTGTGTCATCCTCGACAACCGCTTGCCCGGCCTGAGTGGACTGGAGCTTCTCAGACGCATCGCCGATTCGGGTGGCCAAGCCGCCGTAATAATGATGACGGGCCACGGCGACGTGCCCACCGCGGTGGCTGCGATGAAGCTCGGCGCATTTCATTTCGCGGAAAAGCCGTTCGACGCCGAAGCTATGTTGAGCGCGGTCGAAGAGGCGCTCTCCCGCGCTGAAGCGGTTCAAGATTTCCGTGCGGAAGCACTGGCATTCCGATCACGCCGCGAACTCCTGACGCAGCGCGAGGACGAAGTCTTCAACCTGCTGGTCGAGGGCCTTCCCACCAAGGTCATCGCGGCTCGACTGGACATTACCGCCCGGACCGCGGAGCATCACCGCGCCGCGGTCATGCGCAAACTCGAAGCTCGCTCGATTTCTCATTTGATGCGAATGGCCCTGAACCTCAAGAAATGAGTACCGTCTGCATCGTCTCGAACTAAGAAATATCCTCAATTTCCGCGCATCCTTTCGATTTGTACAAGTTTCTCCATAGGCTTGCGTGTGGTATTCCGTCGTGGAGGCGCCGGGCGCACCGAGCCCACCGCCCGGCGGCGATTTGTAATTTGACAACGGCCACGACCGCGTGCATATTTCTGGAGTTCGTCGAGATCTCTGAGGAACAACGAACAACCGTCGTTTGGAGGAGCCATGACTCCACCTGGACAGATTGTTTGATCCCGACAAGTTTTGGGATCACCGTCGCGAGGCCTCGAGCGCAAGGCAGAGCGCGACGCACGCGAAAAATTCTGGAAATAACCGCGCCGACGAGCGTGCGAAGGCCAAGCGCGCAGAGCGGCGATTAAAGCTGAATAGTCAGATCGTTTCGTATAGCGAAACCGGGCCCCGCAGCCGCTTGAATGCGCCGGGGCCCATTCTGATTCTGCGGGGAAGGCGCTGATCGGCGCAAGGCTGATCGGCGCAAGAGAGACACCAGTGACCGCGATCCGCGACATGACCGGAGGCGGCGCATTGGCAGCCCCTCGCGAACCTTCGATCGAAGGGCTTTGATTCACCGCGCCGGAGCGCGGCCCGCTGAATAGGTCGGACGCGAGCGGGGCGCGGGTCGGTTGCGTGAGGCGGGTTGGCCGACCGAGCGCGGATCGCGATGC
>JBAQGU010000562.1:0-3349 GCA_049287975.1 Roseiarcus sp. | reverse complement strand
TTCTACCTGTTTCATTAACCTCATCCGTATGGAATCCGCCGTGCCAAGCCATCCGAAAACACCAGCCGCGATGAGACTGCGACGCTCGCCGGCCCCGTCGCGGTGCGGCGCAAGACCCCGCGAGGACGGCTCGTTGCGGACATTCGGGTCGGGCGCGATATCGATCCGCTCCGCCGGGTCCCAGACCGCGGGACTGGGCGAATCATGGCTCGTTGCGCATGAAGAGAGCCGAAGGGCGAAATTTTCCTCCTTGCAAAGCCTTGAAAAGTCACAAAATGCGGAGGGATTCTCATCGCCCCGCGCGGCCCGATCGTCGCGGACCTGCAGGATAGGCGCGAGATCGAGCCGCTCGGCGGAAATTTTGCTCCCCGCAAAGCCTTGAAAAGTCACGAAACGCGGAAGGAATCTCGCGAGATCGGGACCGTTCACGCCCGCCGCAGCTCGAGATCCGCCGGCGTCACGAAGCGGACGAGGCGGGCGGCGTGGGGGGTGATGTTCGCCCAATGCTCCGTGGAGAAATCGAGCACCGCAAGTCCGCAGGTCGGGAAAGCGCCGGCCATGCGCGTTCTGTCGTCCTTCGGGCCGGCGGCCGTCAGCTGATTCGCGAGTTCGCCGATCGCGGGATTGTGGCCGACGATCATCACGACGCCTGCACGGTCGGGCGCGGTGCGAATTCTCAGCAGCATGAACTGGCGCGAGGCCTCGTAGAGGCCATCCTCGGCGACCGACTTGACACGCTTCGGCCAGTTGGTTGCGACAATCTCGGCGGTTTCCCGGGTTCGCTCGGCGCTGGAATAAATCAGAAGATCGGGGACGAGGCCTCTGGCGGCGATCAGGTCGCCGATCCGCCGCCCGTCCTCGCGCCCTCTGTCGGTCAGCGCGCGCTCATGGTCGTCCCCCCCGGCGGGGGGCGCAGCCTTGGCGTGACGCAAGAGCAGCAATCGGCGCATGGGCCAAGTCTAAGGGCAGGCCGCGTCGGACAGCAAGCCCAATGTGGATATAAATTTCGCCGAGCTGTCGAGCACGGCCCGGGGACGCGAGCGACAGTCAGCGACCGCGCCTACAGGCCTAGGTCGCCCGCTCGCGCCGGTTCAAAAATGCCAGGCGTTCGAACAAGTGAACATCCTGTTCGTTCTTCAGCAAGGCCCCGTGCAGCGGCGGTATCAGCTTGCGCGGATCGCGTTCGCGCAACATCTCCGGCGAGATGTCGTCGCTCAGCAGCAGCTTCAGCCAGTCCAGCAGTTCCGACGTCGTCGGCTTCTTCTTCAGCCCCGGGGTTTCGCGCAGCGCGAAGAACTGGCGCAGCGCCTCCTCGATCAGTCGCGGCTTGATCCCGGGATAATGCGCCTCCACGATCGCCCGCATCGTGTCGGCGTCGGGGAAACGGATGTAATGGAAAAAGCAGCGGCGCAGGAAGGCGTCGGGCAATTCCTTCTCGTTGTTGGAAGTGATGACGACGATCGGCCGGCGCTCGGCCTTGATCGTCTCGCCGGTCTCGTAGACGAGGAATTCCATGCGATCGAGTTCGAGCAAGAGATCGTTGGGAAATTCGATGTCGGCCTTGTCGATCTCGTCGATCAGCAGCACCGGGCGCACTGGCGAGGTGAACGCATCCCAGAGCTTGCCATGCCGGATATAGTTGCGGATGTCGGAAACGCGGGAGTCGCCGAGCTGGGAATCCCTGAGGCGCGAGACCGCGTCGTACTCGTAGAGGCCCTGCTGCGCCCGCGTCGTCGATTTGATGTGCCAGGCGAGCAGCGGCGCCCCGAGCGCGGCGGCTATCTCCTGCGCGAGCAGGGTCTTGCCCGTCCCCGGTTCGCCCTTGATGAGCAAGGGACGCTCCAGGGTGATGGAGGCGTTGACGGCGGTCTTGAGTTCGTCGCTCGCGATATAGGTCGCGGTGCCCTGGAAACGCATGCATGCCTCGCTCTAGATTCCCCGCCCCTGGGGTCAGGGTGGGCCTTGCAATCATGCAAGTCTCGCGCCCATCGCGCACCCGATGAAGAGCCCCACCCCCTCCCCGTCCTTACTACCGTAAGAACGGGGAGGGGAGGAACGAGGCGGGGAAAAGCGACCGGATCAACTCATTGCCCCTTTCACGGTCTCGATCAACTGTTTGAGCGAAAATGGTTTGGGCAGGAAGACGAATTCCTGGCCTTGGGGCAGGTTCTTGGCGAAGGCGTCGTCGGCGTATCCCGAGACGAAGATGATCTTGGCGGACAGACCCTGCTTGCGCAATTCCGTCAGCATGGTCGGACCGTCCATCTCCGGCATGATGACGTCGGAGACGATCAGATCGATCTTGCCGCCCGCCTCTTCGACCACCCTGAGCGCGTCGAGGCCGGATTCCGCCTCGAGAACCGTGTAGCCCCGAGAAGCGAGCGCCCGAGAAGCGAACGCCCGGACCGCTTCCTCGTCTTCGACGAGCAGAATCGCGCCGTGGCCGGTGAGATCGGCGGGCGGCTTGGCGACTTCCTTTTTTGCCGGCTCGGCGACCGCGTCGGCGAAGTGTCGCGGCAGCAGAATACGGAACGTCGCGCCGCGGCCGGGTTCGCTCTCGCAGAAGACGTAGCCGCCCGTCTGCTTGACGATGCCGTAGACCATGGAAAGCCCGAGGCCGGTTCCCTTGCCGACCTCCTTGGTGGTGAAAAACGGCTCGAAGATCTTGTCGCGCACGTCAGCGGGGATGCCGTGGCCGGAATCCTGCACCTCAACGAGCACATAATCAGCCGCAATCAGGGACTTCTCGCCGAATGCGGCGCAATCCGCGGCGGGAACGTTGCGGGTGCGCAGAGTAATCCGGCCGCCGTCGGCCATCGCGTCGCGGGCGTTGACGACCAGATTGACGACCACCTGCTCGAATTGGTTGAGGTCCGCCTGGACGAGCCAGAGGTCGCGTCCATGGACCACGTCGAGTTCGATCGTCTCGCCGACCAGCCGGCGCAACAGCATCTGGAGTTCGGACAACACGTCGCCGAGTTGCAGCGTCTGCGGCCGCAACGTCTGCCTTCGCGAAAACGCCAGCAATTGTCGCACCAGACCCGCTGCGCGATTGGCGTTCTGCTTGATTTGCATGATGTCCTGGAACGAGGGATCGGTCGGGCGATGGTTGGCGAGCAACAGATCGGAATAGCCGATGATCGCCGTCAGGACGTTGTTGAAGTCGTGCGCGATGCCGCCGGCGAGCTGACCGATCGCCTGCATTTTTTGGCTCTGCGCGAAGTTTTCCTGCAGCGTGCGCTGCTCGGTGGTGTCGAGCGCGAACACGATCGCGCTGGCGTCCTCGCCGCCGTGCGCATCTGCGGCCGAAACGAAAAAGCGCGCGGACCGCGCGCCCCCGCCCTCGCCC
>JBAQGU010000561.1:0-2089 GCA_049287975.1 Roseiarcus sp. | reverse complement strand
CTTCAGGAGCCTTCGCCACATGGCAGACTTCGCAAATCACCTCGGAACATTCCGCGAGGCATTCAGCCCGGGATTTCGCCCAAATTTCTGGAGTACGGCTTCGACGATCGGCCGCGCGACGGGGCGTAAGTGCGGCTCGCGCTGAATCAGGACCAACCGCGGCCGTCGCGATGCGTCCGGCGAGCAAGCGCGGCGGCCTGCCGCCGCACGGCCCTCACGCCGCTTTCGCGTCGAGAAAACCGCCGGATTGCCGACGCCAGAGCGCGGCGTAGATGCCGTCGCGAGCCAACAGCTCCCGGTGCGTGCCGGTTTCCACGATCCGGCCTTCCTCGAGCACGATCAAGCGGTCCATCGCCGCGATCGTCGATAGACGGTGCGCGATCGCGATCACGGTCTTGCCATCCATCAGCGTGCGCAGGCTCTCCTGGATCGCCGCCTCGACCTCGGAGTCGAGCGCGGAGGTCGCCTCGTCGAGCACCAGGATGGGCGCGTTCTTGAGCAGCACGCGCGCGATCGCGATGCGCTGACGCTGGCCTCCGGACAGCTTGACGCCGAGTTCGCCGACCAGCGTATCGTAGCCTCTACGTCCTTCGGGATCGCTCAGCCCGATCACGAAGTCATGCGCGTGGGCCTGCCGCGACGCCGCGATCATCGCGGCGTCCGACGCCTCGGGCCGGCCGTAAAGGATGTTCTCGGCGATCGAGCGATGCAACAGCGCGGTGTCCTGTGTGACCATGCCGATCTGCTGACGCAAGCTGTCTTGCTTCGCCGCGGCGATGTCCCGCCCGTCGATCAGGATGCGACCGCCCTCGACGTCGTAGAAGCGCAAGAGCAGGTTGACCAGCGTCGACTTGCCGGCGCCGGAGCGCCCGACCAGGCCGACCTTTTCGCCCGGCGCGATCGAGAGCGACAGGTTCTCGATCACGCCGGCGCTTTTGCCATAGTGGAAGCGCACGTTCTCGAACCGGATCGCGCCGCGCGAAGCGACGAGCGCGCTCGCGTCCCTCCGGTCGACCAGGGTGCGAGGCCTCGCGATCGTCCGCATGCCTTCCTGCACCTGCCCGACATTGTCGAAAATGCCGATCGAAGTCCACATGACGAAGCCGGACATCGCGACGACGCGATGCGCGAGTCCCGCCGCGAGCGCGACGTCGCCGAGCGTGACCACCCCCAATGACCAGAGCCACACGGCCACGCCGCCCACCGACACCAGCAGAAAGCTGTTGCTGGTCGAGACGGTCAGATTCATCAATGTGATCATCCGAGTCTGACGGTGAAACGCCGCAGTGTGATCGAAGAGGGCTTCGCGTGCGTGCCGGTCCTCGCGTTCGAGGTGAGCAAACAACTTGACCGTCTGGATGTTCGCGTAGCTGTCGACGATGCGGCCGGTCAACGTCGCGCGCATATGCGCGAGTTCCTGGGATCGCTGACGAATCCTCGGAATGAAATAGGCCAGCGTCGCGAGATAGCCCGCGATCCAGAGCGCCAGCGGACAGGCCAGCCGCCAGTCGGTCTCGGCGAAGATGACCAGCGCGCTGATCGCGAAAACTGCGACAAACCAGAGCGCGTCGATCACCTGCACCACCGAATCGCGGAGCGAGGCGGCGGCCTGAATGATGTTCGAGGCGATGCGGCCCGCGAAGTCGTTGGCGAAATAGGTCAGCGATTGGCGCAAGACATAGCGATGCGTCTGCCAGCGGATGAGGTTGGTCATCCCCGGGGCGATCGCCTGCTGAGTGAGGAGATCATGCGTGAAGTTGGCGAGCGGACGGCCGATGAGAATCAGCAGCCCCATGGCCAGGAATTCGCCGCCATGTTCGCGGAGCAATCTGTCCGGGCTCGCCGGGCGCAACGTGTCGACGAGCGCGCCGACGAAGCGCAGGATCGACACTTCGATCAACGAGACGACCAGGCCGATCGCCATCAGTGCGATGAGGAACGGCCAGACCTGCCGGCAATAGCGCCCGTAATAGCCGAACAGGCTTGCGGGCGGCGTGCTTTCGTCGTGCTCGCGAAAGGGATCGATGCGGGTCTCGAAGAAACGGAACATGGGCTGGTTTCCATTCGGAATCGCGGCCAAAGCCGGATT
>JBAQGU010000560.1:0-5307 GCA_049287975.1 Roseiarcus sp. | reverse complement strand
CGCTCACCGCGAACCCCCATGTCGCGGGCGTCATGTTCACGGGATCGACCGAGGTCGCGCGGCTGATCGCCGCTTCACTCGCCCAGCGCCTCGGCCCCGACGACGCGCCGATTCCGTTGATAGCGGAAACCGGCGGCCAGAACACGCTGATCATCGACAGTTCCGCGCTCGCCGAACAGGTCGTGAGCGACGTGCTTTCTTCGGCGTTCGATTCCGCGGGACAGCGGTGCTCGGCGTTGCGCGTGCTCTGTCTGCAAGACGACATCGCCGACCGCACGCTGACGATGCTGAAGGCGGCAATGCGCGAGCTGCGGGTCGGCCCGCCCGATCGCCTGTCGTGCGACGTCGGGCCTGTGATTTCGGCCGACGCGCTCGCCGGGCTGGAGCGCCATATCGAGGAGATGCGCGTAAAGGGCCACGCGGTGCATGCGGAGCCGCTGGGCGCGGAATGCGAGCACGGCTGCTTCCTGGCGCCAACGCTAATCGAGATCGATTCGCCAGGCGATCTCGCCCGCGAAGTGTTCGGACCCGTATTGCATGTGCTCCGCCACAAGCGTGAGGCACTGAATGCGCTGATCGACGGAATCAACGCCTGCGGCTACGCGCTCACCGGCGGCGCGCACTCGCGGATAGATTCGATGATCGATCAGGTTTGTTCGCGGCTGGCGGCGGGCAATCTCTACGTCAATCGGAACATCATCGGCGCCGTTGTCGGCGTGCAGCCCTTCGGCGGTCATGGCCTCTCCGGCACCGGACCGAAAGCGGGCGGCCCGCTCTATCTGAAGCGGCTGCTCGCGCGGGCGCCGCTGGATTGGCCCGAGCTGCCGTCCGGCGCGCCGTCCAACCCCGCGGATGATTTGGCCGAAGCGCTCGCCTGGTCGGGACGCCGCGGGTTCGCGGAACTCGTCGACGCGGCCGCGCGGGCTTCGCGATTGCGCGTCGAGACCGAATTGAAGGGGCCGGTGGGCGAGCGAAACGTCTATACGCTGGGCGCGCGCGGCGCCGTGCTCTGCGACGCCGAGACCGAGGACGCGATGATCGCGCAGCTCGCCTGCGTCCTGAGCGCGGGCGACCGCGCGATCTTCCAAGGCAAGCCCGCCGCTTTCTTGTTGAAATCGCTGCCCGCTGCGATGCGGGAGGCGATCGATGTCGCCGGCCCCGCGAGCCGCTTCCAGGCCGCGTTGACCGATCGCCGTGGCGCCTCCCTCATGGCTTTCCTCGGCGAGATCGCGCATCGCGAGGGGCCAATCGTCAGCGTCTTCCGCGTCGACGTGGAGACGCTCCGCAGCGACCAGGCGCCGCTCGACTTCTTGCTCTGCGAGCGCTCGCTCTGTGTCAACACGACCGCGGCGGGCGGCAATACGAGCCTGATGTCGATAGGGTAGGGCGGACGCTCGCTCGGCTGGCGCCGACTGCAAGATTCCTTCCGCTTTTCGAGGGTTTTCAAGGGCTTGTGTGGTGGAAGATTTCCCTTTCGACTTCGCCGCGGGCCGGATTCGGCGAGATCGAGCACCGACGACTTCGAGATTCCTTCGCGGTTTTAAGTGATTTCAAGGGGTTGCGAGGCGAAAAATTTCCCTTCGAACTCGCCGTCGGCCGGATCGGCGAGATCGAGCGGGGTTTTCCAGCGCGGCGCGGCGACTGCGACTCCCAGATTCCTTCGCGGTTTTTAGCGATTTCAAGGGGTTGCAAGGCGGTAAATTTCCCTTCGAATCTGAGCGAGCCGGATTCGGCGAGATCGAGCGGGGCTCTGGCGTGGCGAGGCGGTGGGCGACCGCCGCCTCGGCGCTTGGGCCAGCGCCAAATCGTGATAGCATGAATTCGTGTTATCAGAAATACCTATGCGTGAATTCGGTAATTTGGAAATCATGCCAATGACTTGGAGGCGCCGGCTGTGCGGCGTCGAAGGGCGCGACGCGCTGCTGCCGCTCGATGCCGCCGGCGACGTCCCCAGCCCGGGAGCATGTGCCCGGCTTTGCCGAGTGGCGTAGGAGTGAAGAGGCTCTCCTTCCCATCCCGAGCATTCTTGATCTCACTTGCGATCTACGCGCTCGAGACCTGATGCACACCCAAGCCGCGGCGAGACGCACGACGAGTGATGGGAAACGTGGCCAATCCCCGCGCGCGTCACCATGAGACCTCGCCCGAGTTCTCGAACCTCGTCACTTCGCAGCCCCAGCCGCCTCCTTCAGCACCGCGATCTGCCCGAGCGTCGCGCAATTCGCCGGCGCCGGCGTCAATTCGACCCCCAATAGGGCGCCGGCGCGGCGGTAGCGCTCGACGAGGGCCGGCGCGCCAATGACAGTCGCCGCGCGGGCGCCTCGCGCCCCCGCCAGGATTTCGGCGCCCACGAAGAGGCCGGAGAGGTATTCGGCGAGCTGATCCGGCGGGAGTTGCCCGAACAAGCCAAAAGTGCGGGTCATGAAGGCGGCATGCAAGAGGTCGCCGGGGCGCTCCAGCGCGGCCGCAGCGTCGACGCCGAGAGCGAAGCCGGTCGGGTCGGTCGGATCGACCGGCGGCGACATCATGCGCCCGAGCACGGTGTGGTCTTTCAGGGCGGCGAAGGCCTCGCCGGTCATGTAGGTTTCAAAGCCGATGACGCGGCCGCCCTCGACTCGAGCCCATTTGGAATGCGTGCCCGGGAGAACGAAGATGCCTTGGCCGCGCCGCTCCGCGGTCAGTGCGCCGAGGATTTGCGTCTCCTCGCCGCGCATCACGTCGGGCGCACCGCGCGCATCGCGCGCGCTGACGCCCGGCACAATGCGAACGCCGCCTAGCGAAGCGCTCGGGGCGATCACAGTCGCGGCGGCGATTTCGGCGAGGCCGGCTGGACACGAAGCGTAGGGCGCCTCGATCCAGCCCTGTCGCGCGCCGACCATGCCCGAGGCGACGACCGGCAAACGGGGATGGCGGGTTTTCCAGTCCCGTAGAAGCGAGGCCAGATACGGCTCGTGCTCGCCCTGCTTTAGGCTGAGCGCGCCTTTGTCGGCAGCAATCTCCGCCAGCGCCGCGCCGTCCGCATCCGCGAGATAGGCGCGCAGCGAACTGGTGCCCCAATCGACGCTGATCAGCTCGGGCGGGCTGTACGACAACGGTTCCTCCCGGCCCCGCCAATGGGGCGCGAATACCCGATTCGCACGGCACGGATCCACTGACAAGTTCGATAATTCCATCAGCGGGGGTTATCGGGCGCGCTTCGCGGATCGAATCGGCGTTTGCCGAGCGTCGCAGACGGCCGCGACGATTGCGCCGACGGAGCGATATCGACCGCTACGGTAAACGCCCGCGGGACGCCGGACGAAATCGATCGCTCAGGCGCCGACGCAATCGATGAAACTCACGCCCATCGCTTCGTCGGTTCGCCACACCCGGCGCGCCCGGCGCCGTACTGTCGCGCCCGAATCTCGCATGATCAACAATTCGAATTTTTCGGGCGCCGCGACGACATCGGCGCCTTCGAGGCGTGCGCCACAGGTCGAAATATTGCGCACGACCGCGCGGATGGCGGGTCCTGCCCCGAGTTCGATCGTCGCCGGAAACTCGCACTGAACGCGGACCCCATCGCGCACATCAGACTTGTGCATGCCATTACTCCCCAAGCGTTCGACCAAACTATTTGAAAACAAGAATTCGCGTCGCGTCCGCCATTGTCTCCGCGTGAGGGCGACGCCATCTTGATTTTCAGGCGTCAGCATAATTGCGTAACGTTAAGCCGACTGCCTATATAATCAGTACAATTTTATCGATCGTGGAAAGAAACGTGCCGAGCGACGACGAGGCCAACCGATTTTCCGCTCGGGCGAGCCGATACGCGCGGATGGGCGTCAACGCAGGCGCGTTCGCCGCGCGCATCGGCGCGAGCCGCCTCGCGGGAGCGGGCCGGAGCGACGATGCCCGCGCCTTCACCGAGGCGCTCGGTGCGATGAAGGGCCCGATGATGAAGGTCGCCCAGTTGCTGGCGACGATTCCGGAGGCGCTGCCGGCGGATTATGCCGAGCAGTTGATGAGCCTGCAGTCGCAAGCGCCGCCGATGGGCGCAGCCTTCGTGAGCCGGCGCATGCAAGCCGAATTGGGCGCCGACTGGCGAGCCCGGTTCGCCGAATTCGACCTGGCGTCGGCCGCCGCGGCTTCGCTCGGCCAGGTTCATCGCGCAGTGACCCTCGAGGGCGAGCGCGTCGCCTGCAAGCTGCAATATCCCGACATGGCCTCGGCAGTCGAGGCGGACCTGACCCAGCTCAATCTGCTGTTCTCGCTCCGTCGCCGGATGGGCGGCGCGATCGACACGCGCGAGATCGCTCGTGAGATCGGCGCGCGGCTGCGCGAGGAACTCGACTACGAGCGTGAGGCCAAGATGGCGAGACTCTACGCGCAAATGCTCGCCGATCGGCCGCAGGTGCGCGTGCCCCGCGTTTTCCCGGAGCTATCGACGAAACGCCTGCTGACGCTCGAATGGCTGGACGGTGCGAAGCTGCTGGAGTTCGAGGCGGCGTCGGGCGCGGTGCGCGCGCATCTGGCGACGCTGCTGTTCGAGGCGTGGTGGCGGCCTTTCCTGCGCTACGGGGTCATCCACGGCGATCCGCATCTCGGGAATTATTCAGTCGTCGCAACGGTCGTGGGTGGGGCGCAACGGATCGAGGCGGTCAACCTCTTCGATTATGGCTGCGTGCGGATTTTCCCGCCTCGCTTTGTCAAGGGCACCGTGGAGCTCTACCAAGCGCTGAAGACGAAGGATCAAGCGCGAACAGTCCACGCCTATGAACTCTGGGGATTTGGCAAGCTTTCCCATGCGACGATCGAGGCGATGAACATCTGGGCGCGCTTCCTGTGCGGGCCGGTCCTCGACGATCGCGTGCGCACCGTCGCCGACGGCGTCAAGCCCGGCGATTACGGCCGACGCGAGATCGGCGCCGTGATGCGGGCGCTACGCGCGCAAGGCTGCGAACTCTCGGTGCCGCGCGAGTTCGTATTCATGGATCGGGCGGCGATCGGCCTGGGCGCGGCTTTCCTGAGGCTGCGCGCCGAGATGAATTTTCATCGGCTGTACGAGTCGGCGATCGAGGATTTTACCGTCGAAGGCGTCGCGCGCAATCAATCCGAAGCGCTCGCGGCCGTCGGCATCGCGCACAGTTAGGAAGGCGCGAGAACAACTCTGTCGGGGCCGCCGCTCGTCATGCCCGCCTTGAGCCGGGCATCCAGCGGCACCATCGGTGATGATCCCGGGGGCGTCGTCTCTGGATGCATGGGTCGAGCCCGCGCATGACGAAGCTGGATGCGCAGCGTTCATACGCGTCGCCTCAGGGCAGAGCC
>JBAQGU010000559.1:0-5247 GCA_049287975.1 Roseiarcus sp. | reverse complement strand
GCCCTTTCGAGCGAGGAGCAGCAGATTTGCGTGGAGGGCCTCCAGCACGGCGAGCGCTATGCGATCGTCGTGCGTCAGGGCCTGCCATCCGCCGTCGGCGAATCGCTGCTCAAATCCGCGGACTACGAAATCTACGTGCGCGATCGCTCGCCGCAAGCGCATTTCGCCGGCAAGGCCTACGTGCTGCCGCGGCAGGGCCAGCTCGGCGCGCCGCTCACCACCGTCAACACCACGAAGGTTTCCGTCGACGTCTATCGCGTCGGCGACCGCAATCTCATGAGTTCGGTGACGCGCGACGATTTTCTCAAACCGATTTCGGGCTCGCGCGCGAGCGAGATCGAGAGCCAGGACGGTGCGAAGGTGTGGAGCGGCGGCATGGACGTCGCTTCCGTGCTGAACAAGGACGTCGTCACCGACTTTCCGCTGACCGAGGCGGTGGGCAAATTGCAGCCGGGGGTCTACCTCATCACCGCTCGACCCTGGAAAGGAATCGCAGCGCCAAACGCCGACAATCCGGACAACGGCGAGGATTCGCTCGCCACGCAATGGATGGTCGTCTCCGACCTCGGCCTGACTGCCATGACCGGGGACGATGGCGTGCATGCAATGGCGCGTTCATTGGCGAGCGCAGCGCCGATCGAGGGCGTCGAAATGCGCCTGATTGCGCGCAACAACGAGGTGCTCGCGGTCCGCAAGACCGGCGCGGACGGGCGCGTCGATTTCGATCCCGGCCTGTCGCGCGGCGTGGGCGGCTCGGCGCTCGGCCTGCTCGTCGCCTCGCTCGGCGACGACTACGGTTTTATCAATCTGACGCAGAGCCCGTTCGACCTGACCGATCGCGGCGTTTCCGGGCGCGACGCGCCGGGCGCGCTCGACGCCTTCCTCTACACCGAACGCGGCGTCTATCGCTCCGGCGAGACCGTCTTCGTCACGGCGCTCCTTCGCGACGCCAAGGGCATCGCAAAGCCCGGGTTGCCGCTGACGCTGGTCGTCAAACGTCCCGACGGCCTCGAGTATAAGCGCGCGAGCGTTCCTGATCAGGGGCTCGGCGGGCGGGCGCTGGCGGTTGCGCTGGTGGCCGACGCGGCGCCCGGCAAATGGTCGATCGACGCCTACGCCGACCCGAAGGGGCCGAGCCTCGGACATACCGAATTCCTGCTCGAGGACTACGTGCCCGAGCGGCTCGACTTCACGCTGAAATCGGCGAAGACCGTCGCGACGCCCGGCGAGCCGATCGAGGTTTCGTTGGACGCCCAATTCCTCTACGGCGCGCCCGCCTCCGGACTCGCGGTGACCGGGGCGATCCGGCTGCAGGCGGTCGCGGGCTCGGAACTCGTCGGCTATCCTGGTTATGTCGGCGGACTGACCGACGACGAATTCACCGCTATCGAGAGCCAGTTCACCGAGGCGGTGGATACTGACGAAAAGGGACACGCCGACCTGTCGATCGCGCTGCCCGAGGGCGGGGCCGCCAAACCGCTGGAGGCGCGAATCATCGTCGATGTCGCCGAATCGGGGGGCCGCACCGTCGAGCGCGTGATCACGCTGCCGGTACGAGCCAAGGGCGCGACGATCGGGGTCAAGGAAGATTTCGACGAAAGCCTCGGCGAGGGCGATTCCGCCAAATTCGAGGTCATCGCGATCGGCGCGGACGGCGCGCGCATCCCGCGCAAGGGCGTCGCCTGGTCGCTCTACAAGATCGACAACGACTATCAATGGTACAACACCGACGGGCGCTGGAGCTACGAGCCCGTCAAGTCCTCGCGGCGCATCGCGGACGGAATCCTCGACATAGCCGCCGACGACCCGGCCAAGATCGCGGCGCAAGTCGGCTGGGGCCGCCACCGGCTCGATCTGAAATCGCCCGACGGCGAAGAGACCAGCGTGAGCTTCGATGTCGGCTGGTCCGGCACGGCGAGCGCGGATACCCCGGACAACGTGGTCGTCACGCTGGACAAGACCAACTACGCGCCGGGCGAGGAAGCCAAACTGCGCATCGCCTCGCACGCCGCCGGCAAGGCGACGGTCGCACTGGTGGGCGACAAATTAGAGCAGTTCATCGACGTCGATCTCGTCGAAGGCGACAATGTCGTGCCGTTCAAGGTCGGCGCCGATTGGGGCGCGGGCGCCTATGCGGTCGCGACCACCTACCGTCCGCTCGACGCGAAAGCCAAGCGCATGCCTAGCCGCGCGCTGGGGCTCGCCTGGTTCGGCATCGACTCCGCCGCGCGCAAGCTCGAAGTCGCGATCGGCGTCTCGGAAAAGGCGCGTCCACGCGAGAAGCTCGCGCTGCCGATCAAAATCGGCGGATTGGCCCCAGGAGAGGAGGCCGAGGTGACGGTCGCCGCCGTCGATATCGGCATTCTGAACCTGACCGGCTTCAAGACCCCCGACCCTACCGGCTATTTCTTCGGCCAGCGCAAGCTCAGCGTGGACGTTCGCGACCTCTACGGCTTCTTGATCGACGGCATGGAAGGCGCCGCCGGCGCGCTGCACAGCGGCGGCGACGGCAGCGGCGCCCTCGAGGGAAATCTGCCGACGCAGCCCCCGCTCGCGCTGTTTACCGGAGTGGTCAAGGTCGGCCCCGACGGCATCGCCAACGTCAGCTTCGATATCCCTGGATTCAACGGCTCGGTCCGCGTGATGGCGATCGCCTGGTCCAAGAGCAAGGTCGGCTCGGCCGAGACGAACGTGATCGTGCGCGACCCCGTTGTCGTCACCGCGACGCTGCCGCGCTTCCTCGACTTGAGCGACCGCTCGCAGATGCATATCGACATCGACAACGTCGAGGGCGAAGCTGGCTCATACCGGCTCGATCTGGACATCCACGGTCCACTGACGGCCGAGGCCGACGCGCTGAGCAAAACGGTCGAGATATCGGCGCATCAGCGGCTTTCCGTGACGATGCCGATCACCGCGACGGGCGTCGGGACGGCGGCGCTCGACCTTTCGATCTCCGGCCCCGCATTCACCGGCACGCAGCATTTCGCGCTCGGCATCCTCGCCGGAGCGCCGGACATCTACCGTAGAAGCGTGCATCTGCTCGACCCCGGCGCGAGCGAGACCATCTCCGACAATCTGTTGGCCGACTTCATTCCGGGCACCGGCTCGGTCTCGGTGTCGATTTCGCCGTTCGGCGCGCTCGACGCGCCGGCATTGTTGGCCGCGCTCGACCGTTATCCCTACGGCTGCTCGGAACAGACCGTCAGCCGCGCGATGCCGTTGCTCTACGCCAACAATATCGCCTCGGCGGAGCATCTGGCGATCGATCCCGATCTCGATGGGCGGATCCGGTCCGCGATCGAACTGGAAATGACCCGTCAGAACTCCAGCGGCGCGTTTGGCCTGTGGGCGGTGGACAACGATGGCGACGATCTCTGGCTCGACGCCTTCGTGACCGATTTCCTGACGCGAGCGCGCGAACGCTCCTTCGCCGTGCCGGCGCAGGCCTTCGATTCCGCGCTCGACCACCTTCGCAACGAGGTCGTCAATGCCGCCGATCCCGGCGAGGGCGCCGGAGAGCCGCTCGCCTATGCGCTCTATGTGCTCGCGCGCAACGGCAGGCCGATCGTCGGCGATCTGCGCTACCTCACCGACGTCAAGCTCGCCGTTTTCACGACGCCGATGGCGCAGGCGCAGGTCGCCGCGGCGCTCGCGATGCTCGGCGACCGCGCGCGCGCCGGTAAGGTGTTCACCTCCGCGCTCGCCGCGTTGGAGGCTGAAAAAGACAACGGCCTGTCGCGGCGGGACTATGGATCGCGCCTGCGCGACGGCGCGGCAGTGCTCGCGCTCCTGGCCGAGGCGAATTTGACCAGCGGCGAAATCTCCGGCGACCCGATCGCACGCGCCGGCGCCGTCGTGGATCAGGTGCGCTCCGAGCAGAGTTACACCAGCACGCAGGAAAAGAACTGGCTCGTGCTCGCCGCCGAAGCTCTGGCCGAACACGGCGCCCTCAGCCAGATCAGCGTCGACGGCCAGCCGACCAAGGGCACGTACAACAGAAGATGGAGCACTTATGCGCTGGGCCAAAATCTCGCCACGTTCGCGAATACCGGCACGTTGACGGCGCACGTCATTACGACGGTGTCGGGGGCGCCGGTCGAGCCCGAGGCTGCGCTCGCGCAGGGCTATGAACTCGAGCGAACCTTCTACAAGCTCGACGGAACCAAGACGGAACTGTCGCGCCTCGGGCAGAACGACCGCGTGGTCGTCGTCCTGAAGGTCACGGAGGCCGAGGCGCGTTACGCGCGACTGCTCGTGGTCGATCGGCTCCCGGCGGGGCTCGAGATCGACAACCCCGCGCTGTTCGACAGCGGCTCGCTCGACGCGTTCTCTTGGCTGAAGAGAGACCTCGAACCCGTTCACACCGAATATCGCGACGACCGCTTCGTCGCCGCGATGGATCGCGAGCCCGGCCAATCCGCGTTCTTCACGCTCGCCTACGTCATGCGCGCGGTCGCTCCCGGCCGCTACATCTATCCGCCCGCGACCGCCGAGGACATGTATCGGCCAGAGCGCTTCGGCCGCACCGGGTTCGGGACGATCGAGGTGATGTCGAAGTGAGCGCTAGCCGCCTCCTCCACGGTGGCGCATGCTGACGCGCCGCTTCGAGCGCCGCCTCTTCGCCACCCTCGGGGCGGCCGTCTTCGCGCTGTCGCTCGCCGTGCCCGCGGCGTGTACGAGCTATCTGCAACATCTCGGCCCGCTCGATCTGGCGACTTCGCGTAACGGTTCGACCATCGTCGTCGATCGCGACGGGCGGCTGCTGCGCGCCTTCACTTTGCCCGACGGACGCTGGCGACTGCCCGTCACTTCGGGCGAGGTCGATCCGCGCTACCTCGCGATGCTGATCGGCTACGAAGACGGCCGGTTCTATGATCATGAGGGCGTCGATGTCAGGGCGATGGCGCGCGCCGCGTGGCAATGGGCGACGCGCGGCCACATCGTCTCCGGCGGCTCGACGCTGACAATGCAGGTCGCGCGGCTGATCGAACCGCGCGACGAGCGTACGCTCGTTCACAAGCTTCGGCAGATGACGCGCGCCTGGCAGATTGAGCAGCGCATACGTAAAGGAGGCGTGCTCGACCGCTATCTCATGCTCGCGCCGTTCGGCGGGAATCTCGAGGGCGTGCGGGCCGCCTCGCTCGCCTATTTCGGCAAGGAGCCGCGCCGGTTGACGGCGGGCGAGGCGGCGCTGCTGGTGGCGCTGCCGCAGGCCCCGGAATCGCGCCGTCCCGACAAATATCC
>JBAQGU010000558.1:0-6971 GCA_049287975.1 Roseiarcus sp. | reverse complement strand
CCGCCGAGATAGCGCGCGCCGCGATCCGACGAGAGCGCCGCCGCCGCCTCGCCGACGGTCGGGAAGGTTTTCACGCTGACCGGCATGAGGCCGCTCCGGTTCGCGACATTCGGCGCAGGCAAACACGTGTCATCCTCGCGAACGCTAGGATCCAGGGCGTCACGCCGCCGTCCGGGTTGGCCGCGTCGCGCCGCTCACGCGAGGTTCCTCGGTTGGCGCCGGCGCGTCGATGCCCCACGGCTGGATCCCCGCTTTTGCGGGGATGACTAGGATCCTCGCTCATTCCGCCTCCTGCAAATGTTTGCGGACGGCGTCGAAGCCGGCCTGGTAAATCTGCTCGCCGAGCATTTCGACCAGCCGTTGTTCGTCGCCCGCGCGCGTCGTAAACCGCGATTCCCAATGCCAGAACGTGCGGTCGCCATCCGTCACCGGCAGCAGGCGAACATGTGCGACGTAGTTGAACAGCGGGATCGGCGTATCCAGCAGGCAATAGCTGAAACTCTGCTCGAGATCGGATAGCGCCAATAGTTGCTCGCGCAGTTCCGCGCCGTCGGCGAGTCTGAAGCGCCGCACGCACCCGATCCTGTCAGAGGGCTGGCCGCGCTCGATCGCGCTGGTCGCGACCGCCGGGTGCCAGCTGTCGTGCCCGTTGAAATCGCGTAAGACCGCCCAGACCAGATCGGTTGGCGCGTCGATGATCGTGCTCTTGACGATATGCGGCAACGTTAGCCCCCGAACGCGCGTTTCAGCGCGTCGAACCCGCCCTGGAACACGCCGCCGCCGATCGTCGCGATCAAATCCGCCTCGCGGTCGCTCGCGCAATCGAATTCAGCGGTCCATTCGACGAAGGTCCGGTCGCCGTCCGAGATCGGCGTCAGGCGCAAGGTCGCGACGTAATTCTCGACCTCCATCGGCGATTCCAGGATCGCGTAGGTGCAGAACATCTCATAGTCGGAGAGGCCGAGCAGCTTTTCTCGGATGCGATCGCCGTTGCGCAGCCGGAAGTCGCGGACGCAGCCGATCTTGTCGGAGGGTTCGCCGGCCTCGATGCGGCTCTCGGCGATCGCGGGATGCCAATTGGGCAGGCCGTTGAAGTCGCGCACCCGCGCCCAGACCCGGTCGGCGCGGGCGTTGATGACGCTGGAGACGAAAACGCGGGCCATTTCTTATCCTCAGCTCTTCTTTCGCGGCGATCCGCCGCCGCCTTCTGGCGGGCTCTCGGGGGGGCCGGCTGGCGGCGATTTGGGCGCGACATCTTTGCGAATGCCCTGCAAGTCGCGCGCCTCGCGAATGAGTCCTTGCATCCTCGAGAGACTGCCGCCCTCGATGCCGATCTCGGAGAGGACGGAGTCGATCAGCGGCGCCTGTACTCGATAGCGGAGCGCCGAGTCGATCACTTCGTCGGTCGCGTTGCGGCCATTGCCGCCCGTCCCGCCGCCGTTGAGGCCGTCGACGTGCAGGATGCGGATGCCCTCGATCTTCTCCATCGGCTTGACGCTCTCGCGGACGATGCCTTCGATATGTTCGAGCAGCTTGCGCTTGAACAGCGATGCGCGCGCGGGCTCGGTGAGGACATTCTCGGCCTCGTTGATGAGTTTTTGCGCCTCGGCCTCGACCGCCGCGCGCACCCGCTCGGCCTCCGCCCCGATCCGGGTTTCCTCCGCTTCCTTCTCCGCGAGCAGCACCTCGATCGTCTTGCGCCGCTGGGCAATCTCGCTCTCGCGCACCGTGATGACCTTCTCCGCCGCCTCGGTCGCGCGCGCCTTGGCGTTTTCCGCCTCGGCCTGCGCGGCCGACTGTTCGAGGGATTTCTGATAGAGCGCGATCGCCTTCTCCATCAGCGCGGTCTCGACGATCCGCTCGCGATCGACTTCGAGCTTGCGAAGATCGCGCTCGCGCGCGACGCGCGCTTCGTCGATGCCGCGATCGGAGGCGATGCGCGCGCGCTCGACGTCCTCGCGGGAAGCGATCTCGGCTTCCTGTAGCGCCTGGACGCGCGCGATCTCCAATTGCTCGATCGCGCGTCGACGCTCCAGCCGCGCCGCTTCCATCACCTGCTCGCGCTCGACGTCGCTCTTTTCGACCTGCTGCCTGGCCGCAATCTCCGCCTGCCGCACCTGCCGGTCGGCGTTTATGCGCTCGGACTTCTTCGAGGACAGCGCGATCACGCGCTCCTCGTCGGCGATCTCGACCGCCTTCTTCTGGTCGATGTTCAAGACTTCGCGCGTCCTCGAGGAGGCGATGCGGTCGGTCTCCAGCGCGAGCTCGACGCCGATGCGCTGGCGCTCGATCGCGTCGCGCCGCTCGAGCTCCGCCGCGTCGAGAACTTGCCCACGAGCGATCTCGAGGCGCCGCGTCTGCTGCTCGGCCTGGATGCGTTCGGCCGCGACGGCCCTTTCCTGGGCGATCTTGGCAGCTTCGATCGCCTCGCGGGCTTGAATGTCCGCGGTCTCGACGCTTCGATTGCGCGCGATCTCGCGGGCGCGAATTTCCTCGTCCGAGGCAATCCTGGCTGAAGCCACGATATGGCGCGAAGAAACCTCGGCCGTGTCGATCGCCTGGTTCCGCGCGATTTCCAACCCACGGATCTGTTCGTCCTTGGCGATGCGCTCGGACTGAATCCGGCTTTCCTGGCCGATACGCGCGGATTCGACGGTTTGGCGGGAGGCGATTTCCGCCCGTTCGAGTATCTCGTTGCGCGCGATTTCGAGCTTGCGGGTTTCGCCGTCGGCCGCGATCGATTCGGCAGCGGTGGCCTTCTCCTGTGCGATCCGCGCGGCGCGCGTCGCCAGCAACGCGGCGATTTCCGCCTCTTCGACTTTACGCTTGCGCTCGATCTGCTGGGCGGTCGTCTCTTGCTCGCTGAGGATTCTTTCGAGCGTGATCTTCTTCTCCTGGGCGATGCGGGCGGCCTCGACCGCCTCGCGCGCGGCGATGTCGGCTTCCTCGACCGCCCTGTTGCGGCCGATTTCGAGGCTGCGGATGCGCTCCTCCTGCGTGATGCGGGTAGTCTCGGTCGCCTCGCGGGCGCTGATCCCTGCCTCCTCCAAGACCTGGTTGCGGACGATCTCGAGCCTTCGCGTCGTCTGCTCGGCGGCGATCCGGTCGGCGGCGAGACGCTGTTCCCGGGCGATCTTGGCCGCCTCGACCGCCTGGCCTGCCGCGATTTCCGCCTCTTCGATTCCACGCGTGCGCGCGATTTCGAGCGAGCGCGTGCGCTCTTCCCCGGCGATCCGTTCGGCGTTGATCGAATTCATCTGGACGATACGCAGCTTTTCCGTCGCCTCGCGGGCCTCGATCTCGGCCTCGTCCACAGCGCGGCTGCGAGCGATCTCGCGGCGACGCGTCTCCTCCTCGTTGACGATCCGCGATTCGGTGACGGCGCGCTCCTGCTCGATACGCGCTTTTTCGATGTATTCGCGCGCCTGAATCTCGGCTTCCTCGATCGTGCGCGTGCGCTCGATCTCCTGCTGGCGCACCTCGCGCTCCGAGGCGATGCGCGCGGCGTCGACCGACCGCTGGTTGGCGATGCGCGCCTTGTCGATGGTTTCGCGCGCGGAAATCTCGATTTCCTCGACCGCGCGCGTGCGCTCGATTTCCCTTTGGCGGACGTCACGTTCGCTGGCGATGCGAGCCTCGCTGATCGCCTGCTCGTTGGCGATGCGGGCTTTTTCGATCATTTCGCGCGCGGAAATCTGAGCTTGCTCCGCTTCGGTTTCACGAAGCGCGCGCTCGCGCGCGACCTCGGTGCGCTGCATCGCGCGCCTGACTTCGATATCGCGCTGCTGGTCGAGCCGCGCCGCTTCGCTGTCGCGCTCGATTTCCAGCGCCTGCCGCTCCGCCTCGAGGTTGCGGGTGCGGATATTGATCATCGATTCCTGTTCGATGTGATTGCGCAATTTGCGCCGGGACTCGATATCCTCCATCAGATTGGTCAAGCCCTCGGCATCGAAGCGATTGGAGGGATTGAAGAATTCTAGATCGGTCTGGTCCAGGTCGGTGATCGCGACCGACTCGAGTTCGAGCCCGTTCTGCGCGAGCGCCTCGGCGGCGGCGGCCTTGACGCGGCTGACATATTCGCCGCGCTGCTCGTGCATCTGCTCCATCGTCATTTCGGAGGCGACCGATCGCAGCGACGAGACGAACTTGCCGGAGAGCAGCGCATGCAGGCGCTCGGGCTCGAGGGTGCGTCGCCCCAGCGTCGCCGCGGCGATCGAAACCGCTTCGCGCGTCGCCCGGACGCGGACATAGAAATCGGCCTCGATGTCGATGCGCATGCGGTCGCGCGTGATCAGCGCGTCGCCTTTCTCGCGCACGATAGCCATCGGCAGCACGTTCATGTTGACGGGCGTGAAATCGTGAATGAACGGCAAGACGAAAGCGCCGCCGTCGATGACGACGCGCTCGCCGAGGAACCCGGTCCGCACGAACGCCACTTCCTTCGACGAACGATGATAGAGCCAGTTCACGATGTAGACGAACACGACGATGACGATGATCGCGATGATCAGCCAGAGGATCAGCGAACCAATCAAGAGCCCCGACATCTTTCCTACCTCCCGATGGACCGCCCCTCGGGGCGGCCCGGAACTTACGAAACCGAGCGACGGCCGATGGCCTTGAAGCTCCTGACCTGCTCGGTCAGCGCACGTTCGACCGGCAGGCGCTCCATCGACGACGCGCCGTAGAAACCGTGGCAAGTCCTCGTGTTTTTCAGGATGAAATCCGCGTCGGCGGGCTCCGCGATCGGCCCGCCATGCGCGAGGATCAGAATATCGGGCCGCGCCCGCAACGCCGCGCCCGCCCAGGCGTCGATCAAGGCCGGGCAGTCACCGAGCTTCAGCGCGGTTTTCGCGCCGATCGCGCCGCCGGTCGTAAGTCCGAGATGGCAGACGATGATGTCGGCGCCGGCGTGGGCCATAGCCTCGGCTTCTGCCTCGTTGAAGACGTACGGCGTCGTCAGCA
Organism: Roseiarcus sp.; assembly: GCA_049287975.1. GTDB lineage: Bacteria > Pseudomonadota > Alphaproteobacteria > Rhizobiales > Beijerinckiaceae > Roseiarcus. The sequence continues at coordinate 2,006 of JBAQGU010000558.1, read as the reverse complement.
GGTTTTTGGCCCGCGCTCTGGCGATCATATCGACCTCCAGGGCGTAGGACATGCCGGTCTCTTCCAGATTGGCGCGGAACGTGCCGTCGATCAGGCCGACAGTGGGGAAATTCTGCACTCCGGAGAAGCCGAGCGCCTTGATCTGATCGAGGAAGACGTCCATTTGCCGGAACGGATCGGTGCCGTTGACGCCCGCGAGGACGGGCGTGCGCTGGACGACCGGCAAGACCTCCGCCGCCATCTCGACGACGATCGCGTTGGCGTCGCCATAGGCCAGCAGCCCCGCCATCGAGCCGCGTCCCGCCATGCGATAGCGGCCGGAATTGTAGATCACGATGAGATCGCAGCCGCCCGCCTCCTCGCATTTCGCCGAAAGTCCGGCGCCGGCGCCGCCGCCGACGATCGGCTCGCCGCGCGCGGTCATCGCGCGGAATTTCTCCAATAAGGTCGAACGTTCGAAGCGAGGCATGGTCAGGCTGTCTCCAGACAAACACGTGTCATCCTCGTGAACGCGAGGATCCAGAGCATCACGACGACCGAAGGATTGGCGGCGTCGGTCACCAAGCCGGCGCCGGCGCGTCGCGGCCCCACGGCTGGATCCCCGCTTTCGCGGGGATGACAGAGCCGAACGGTCCCACACTCCGTCGCCATGCTTCACCTCGCCGCGCGTTTGCGGACGCCCGCACGTCCGTTCAGCGCGCGAAACGCCGTCACCACCGCGGACGCAAACTCGGGATCGTTGATGTGGCGCTTGATGCGGATCAGCTGGCGGTTCGTGGTCTGGCGCACCGTCTGGTCCAGCGCGCGGAACAGCGCGGCGTCCGATTCGGGGTCGTGAAACGGCTGACCGGGCGCGTCGAGCGCGGAAACGCCCCCCTCTGGCAGGAAGAAGCGCACCGGCCCGTCCATGCGATTGAGCCGCTCACCGATCCAGCGGCCCATCGCGTCGTTTTCCGTCGGCGTGGTGCGCATCAGCGTCACCTGCGGATTGTGGACCTGCAGGCGGCGGCCCTTGTAGGCGGGCGGCACGTTGTTCCGCGCCCCGAAATTGACCATGTCCAGCGCGCCTACCGAGCCGACATAGGGCATGCGTTTTCGGATGACCGCCCCGAAACGATCTTCCGTCGCCGGAAGGACGCCGCCCATCAAGAGATCGGCGACCTCGGTTGTCGTAATGTCGACGACGGCCGTGATCATGCCGGAATCGACCAGTTTCTCCATCGATTGGCCGCCGACGCCGGTGGCGTGGAAGACGAGACATTCCCAGTCTTTCGCGAGCGCCGCCGATATCTGCTGCACGCAAGGCGTAGTGACGCCGAACATGGTCAGCCCGACGACCGGCAGATCCGCGCGCGGAGCGCTGTCCGCGAGCCGCGCCTTGACCATGCCGATCAGCGCCTGCGCGCCATTGCCGAGCACCTGCCGCGAGATCGAATTCAGGCCTTGCACGTCGGTGACCGAATACATCATCGTGATGTCGGCGGGGCCGACATAGCGGCCGACGTCGCCGGAAGCGACCGACGAAATCAGCACCTTCGGCACGCCGATGGGCAGCGCGCGCATCCCCGGCGCGATGATCGAGGCGCCGCCCGAGCCGCCGGCGCCGATGATCCCCGCGATATCGGGCTGGCGCTTGACCCAGCCCTCGAACGCCTCGGCCATGGCGGTCACCGAGGCGCCGCGCTCGCCGCCAAACACGCCCGAGCCGCCGCGCCCATGATTGAGCGCGATTTCCTGCGCCGTCACGTCCGCTGTCGCAGGCTTGCCGCTGGTGGAGACGTCAACCAGCCGGGTGCGAAGGCCGCTCGCCTTGACGAGATCGCGGATGAAACGCAGTTCCGGACCCTTGGTGTCGAGCGTGCCGACGACGAGGACCGCAGGAGGGCCGCTGGATAAAACCGATGCGGGGGAAAATCGCCGGCGCGGGGCCTCGTCGATCCGGGTCAAGCCGGTCGAAAGCGTGCGCGCGGCCGCTTCGATGCGCGCGGCGGCGACCGGCTGCGACC
>JBAQGU010000557.1:0-1843 GCA_049287975.1 Roseiarcus sp. | reverse complement strand
CCGTTGAGGACAATTTCTTTTTGTTGAATGCCTTCACCGGATTTCCCCCACGCAATTAGTTATGAACGAGCCCGATAGGACCTTTTGGCGACATTGATTACAAAAAGCCCAGCTTTTCGCAGTCATTGTGCCCCATCAAAATAGATGATGCCGTTTTTTTCATGACAAGTCCACGACGACATCCTCTGTCGTTGGGTCCTTCGAGGCTGGGTGTAGGCCATTGATAGCTAGCAGATCGCGCTTGGGGCAGTGAATTAGGGATTTTCAAATTCACCTATCTGTATTGTGTATATTCCCTATGGGTCGAGAACGCGACGGTCACTGACCACGTGCCGTCGGTTGCCGTGAACATCTCTGATGGGGGGAGAGCGGTCGTTCGGTTACACGGCGTGAAGGGCGAGGATGGGCGCGCGAATGCGGCCTATGGAATTTTCAGTCGGGACTGATGCGTTGGCAGCGGCGGCGGGGAACGAGTCGCGGCCTGCCGACGGCGCCGTCGTCGTCATTTGCGGCGTTCGAGATGGCGGGCGCGTGGGCGAAAGCCTGGGTTTCGCGCTCACAAGCCGGAAGATTGGCGGCGACGAACCAAATGTGTTCGTGGCATGCCTCACCCGTGCAGGACGACCTGGAGCTTGTCTCGGGAGATCGGGTTCGCGGGTCATGGTGCCTGAGCCCGCTTCGGGGAGAGCCGGCGGACAAATAGGAGAAGGCCTTTGCGGCAGCAGGGACAGACCCGCGGACTGTCCGACTTTTGCGGATCGGCGGCTTCCGCGCTCATTTGGGCCTGTAGCGGCGTGGCCTGAGGGTCGAGCCGAAGCAGCAGGCGCGCGCGGGCGGCGTCTTTGCGCCTGACGGGATGCCACGAGCCGAAGTAGCGGACCTTGTGCAAGCCCTTGGGCAGGACGTGCTGGAGGAAGCGGCGCATGAACTCCTGGCCGGGGATGCGGCTGATCCGTCAGCGGTTGGATTCGCGACGCTTGTGGCGGATGGTGACCGCCTGATCGTCGAGGCCGACGATTCGGGTGTTGGTGATCGCGACACGGAAGACGTAGCGGGCGAGGTAGTCGAGCACGGCCTGCTCGCCCTCGCCCCAGGGCGTGCAATGGACGACCCAAGGCGTGGACCAGGCGGCGTCGGTAGCCGGCGCGACGGCCGCCGGGCCCTCAAAGGATATCCTCAACTCGCAGCCGCGTGGCGAGCGACGCCCCTACGGCGAAGCCGTTCAGTCCAACGTCGTTTATGGGTCGCAAAAGGCAGACTAATCCGTGGAGAGGCATGGCATAACGTCGACGGGACGTTCTTCCCCGATCGCCACTCCCGTGCCGGCTAGGATCGTTCGGCCTGTCCGCCCAGCATCATGACAATGAGCCATCAGGCCCTCCTACCCACGCGACACGCGTAACGACCTTCTGGAGTTCCCGCGAGAAAGGCAAACCCTCACGGCACCTCCCTCACCGCCCCCCTCGCCGCGCTGGTCGCAAACGCCGCGTAAGCCCGCAGCGCCGTGGTGACGTTGCGCTTCCTCGGCGCCGCCGGCTTCCACGCATCCTTGCCTTTCGCGACCATCGCCGCCCGTCGTTCCGCCAGCGTCTCGTCGGACGCCAACAGCTTGATCGTGCGCGCGGGGATGTCGATCGCGATGCGGTCGCCGGACGCGACCAGGCCGATGACCCCGCCCTCCGCGGCTTCGGGTGAGACGTGGCCGATCGAGAGGCCCGAGGTGCCGCCGGAGAAGCGGCCGTCGGTGACCAGCGCGCAAGCTTTGCCGAGCCCCTTCGATTTGAGATAGCTGGTCGGATAGAGCATCTCCTGCATGCCCGGGCCGCCACGCGGGCCTTCGTAG
>JBAQGU010000556.1:0-4805 GCA_049287975.1 Roseiarcus sp. | reverse complement strand
GGGGCCGGTATAGCTCAGCAGAATGCACGGGAGCAATCAGGACGACGCCGATTGACGGTCAACCAGACCAAAAACATATATCAACTAGCTACTCATAAAGATCAAACCTCACGGTCAGGATCATACTCGGAGGTTCACACGCTTCTAGAACGTCAATTACGTCGCCTATCTCCCAAAGCCGATTCGTGACGCCGGCGGCCATAACGGTCAGCTTTGAGTCATCGCATCGGACGAAGACATTTTGTTTTTGAGAGCAATATTTTCAGCCAATACAGTTGGGTCTGCTGGATACGAAAACGGCCATCGATGCTGCTCAACAAACTTCGACAAGATTAATGTCTCAAACAGCAGAAATATGACTCCACCGGTTCCGAGAAGCCTTACACCTCTCGCCTCTGTTGCGAGACGATGATGGCAAGCCCGGGTTTTTCCGATGGACGGACAAAGTGAACACATCGATGCATATCGTGGCGTCCGAGCACCACCAAATTCGTGCCAATTTGGTGCCAAACGATCGTTAAAGATCTTTGTTAAGTCATTGAACTGATGGTAGCGGGAGAGGGACTCGAACCCCCGACACGCGGATTATGAGTCCGCTGCTCTAACCACCTGAGCTACCCCGCCAAACGCGCGCCGCCGCTCGCGCCAGAAAAGCGGGCCGCTTATAGGGAGGCGGCGGCGAGACTGTCAAGGAGAACCCCGGCGCGGCCGCCACTCTAAAAAACTGCGCCGACAAGCGTTTTGGCGGAAAGGTTTGCGGGAAACCGCAATGAGTCAAGCGGTTCGTGCGTCGCCAAAGGCACCGCGGCGCCGTCAGCAAATCGGGGCGGAGAGCCGCGGTTGGCCTCGTTTCGCGCCCTCCGAGCCCGCTCTGCCAGGTGCGCCGATGGCGTCCGGCGCCGGCGACAAGGGGTGCATGCTTTTCTCTCTGGCTATTTTGGCTATGATAAACTTCGTCATAACTCTGATCCGGAGGGAATCGAGCATGCCCGCTGAACTTGTCTTATATACGCATCCGATGTCGCGTGGGCGCATCGCGCGCTGGATGCTGGAAGAGGTCGGCCAGCCCTATCGCGCGGAGATCGTCGAATTCGGTCCTGCGATGAAGGGGCCGGACTATCGCGGGGTCAATCCGATGGGGAAAGTCCCCGCCCTGAGGCATGGCGATGCGATCGTCACGGAAGGCGCGGCGATCTGCGCCTATCTCGCCGACGCGTTCCCGCAAGCCAATCTCGCGCCGCCGCCAGGCGAACGGGCCGCCTACTACCGCTGGATGTTTTTCGGCGCCGGCCCCGTGGAGGCGGCAACGACCAACAAGGCTCTGGGCGTCGAGCCGCCAGAAGGCAAGACCATGATGGTCGGCTACGGTCGGCTCAGCGACGTGCTCGACACGTTGGAGTTCGCCGTCAGCCAGGGCGAGTATCTTGCGGGGAACCGGTTCTCCGCGGCCGACGTCTATCTCGGCTCGCAGATCGGCTTCGGAATGATGTTCGGCGGCATCGAAAAGCGCCCCGCCTTCGAAAGCTACTACGCGCGGATCAGCCAGCGGCCTGCCGCCCTGAGGGCGCGCGCGATAGACGACGCGCTGGTGGCGGAACGGAAGAAGACCTGAGGCGGACGCGTCGGGGATGTGTTCGGGCGGAGCCACGCGCGTCATCTTTTCGCTGGCGGAGCGAGGGTCTTGGCGGTCCACCGCCCGAGTCTTCCTGTGGGCAAGCGGCCCCGCGCGCTTGGCCCTGACCCCATAACCGGCCATGGTCCGGCCCCCAACCACCAGTCTTCGGGCCCCCTTTGCGTTTTTCCCTCGCGACCTGGAACATCAATTCGGTGCGGCTGCGCATCGATCTCGTCGCGCGCTTCCTCGCCGAGCACAAGCCCGACGTGCTCTGCCTGCAGGAGACCAAATGCCCGGACGGGCAGTTCCCGAGCGGCGAGTTTCATAGGCTCGGCTATCCGCACATCGCGCTCAACGGCCAGAAGGGTTACCACGGCGTCGCTATCGTCTCCCGTCATCCCTTCGCCGCGCAGAGCCGACGCGATTTCTGCGTCAAGGGCGACTCGCGCCATATCGCGGTGACGCTCGCGAACGAGGCGGCGGGGATCGACGTCCACAACTTCTACGTTCCCGCGGGCGGCGACGAGCCCGACCCCGAGATCAACCCCAAGTTCGCGCACAAGCTCGCCTTCGTCGACGAGATGACTTCGTGGTTCGCGGCCGAGCCTCGACCTGAGGGCCGCGCGATCCTGGTCGGCGATCTCAACATCGCGCCCCTGGAGCACGACGTCTGGAGCCACAAGGCGCTGCTCAAGGTCGTCAGCCACACGCCGATCGAGGTCGAGAAGCTGAACCGCGCGCAAGCGGCGGGCTGCTGGGTCGATGCGCTGCGCAAGTTCGTGCCCGACGACCAGAAGCTCTACACTTGGTGGAGCTACCGCTCTCCGGATTGGGCGGCGGCCAACAAGGGGCGGCGGCTCGATCACGTGTGGGTCAGCCCGCCGCTCGCCGGCGCGGTCGATTCGATGCAGGTCGTGCGCGACGCGCGCGGCTGGGTGCGGCCCTCCGACCACGTGCCGGTGAAAGTCGAGCTGACGCTGTAGCCAGCTGCGCCTGGGTTTGGTAACCTCGTATGCCGGAGACCCGCCATGACCGCAGACGCCGACGCGGCGATCGCGACCCTCGCCGGCCGCGGCGTGAAGACCCTGCCGCCGCTCGCCTTCGTGTTGGGCTCGGGCCTCGGCGTACTCGCCGACGAAGCCGAGGACGCGATCTCGATCCCGTACGCCGAGATTCCCGGCTTTCCCCAGCCCTCCGTCGCCGGACACAAGGGCCGGCTCGTCGTCGGGACTCTCGAGGGGACCCGCGTGGCTCTGTTCCAGGGGCGGGGCCACTATTACGAGCGCGGCGATCCGCGCGCGATGGCGACGGCGATCGAGACGCTCGCGCGGCTGGGCGGGCGCACGTTGTTCCTCACCAACGCCGCGGGCGGCCTGCACACGGAATGGGAGCCGCCAGCGCTGGTCGCGATCACGGATCACATCAACTTCGCCGGAACCAACCCGCTGATCGGACATCCCGGAGACGACCGCTTCGTGCCGTTGACCCGCGCCTACGACCCCGGACTTCTCGCAACTCTGCGACGAGCCGCCAAGACGGCGGAGGTGAAGCTTCACGAGGGCGTCTACATGTGGTTCAACGGCCCTTCGTTCGAAACGCCCGCCGAAATCCGGATGGCGAAAATTCTCGGCGCGGATCTCGTGGGCATGTCGACCGTGCCCGAAGTCATTCTCGCGCGGCTGCATCGCTTGAACTGCGTCGCCGTCTCATTGGTCACCAACTTCGCGGCCGGGCTCTCCGGCGGAGATCCCAGCCACGAGGAAACGCAGGAATTCGCCAGGCGCGGCTCCGAGCGGTTTCGCAAGCTGCTGCGCGCCTTCGTGCTCGCTCACGGAGACGCGGGCGCCTGATGCTGCCGCGGACGCCTTGCCGGGGCCTTCTCCGACGCAATAAGGGCCAGCAGCGCCGGCGCCGCGTAGACCGTAACGCCCGAACTTCTTTGGCGGTCTGCAAGAGTCGTCCAAATCGGGTTCGTCCGCGGATTGCGCCGGGCGTGGACCGTTTTCCCCTGGAGGAACTCCATCTTCATCGAACCCGTCGGGAAAGGGCAGACCGAGACGAAAATGTCATGCGGCGGTTACATTATTGTCTTTAGTGGCTGCGGGGCGTCACAACAGAGACTGCCTACGACGTGGGTTGCCTTTACCGAGCCCAGATTTCAACAGAGCTCGGCTTTTCAAGATAGCGTTCGACAGGAGAGACGCGGTGAATAGACTTTTGCTGCCCGTACTGGTCACTGCTTGCTTCGCTGTCGCCGCGCCTTCCAGAGGGGTGGAAATAGACCCGCAGATCCCCGCCTATAAGCCTGTGGATGGGATCTCAGGGCAGCTCAAGGCGGTCGGCTCCGACACTTTGAGCAAGTTGGTGACGGTCTGGTCCGACGGGTTCAAAGCCTTGTATCCCAAGGTCACTATCGAAATTCAAAGCGAGGGATCGTCAACCGCGCCGCCGGCCCTTACCGAAGGCGCTTCGCAATTGGCTACGATGTCGAGGCCGATGACCAGCGACGAGATCGCGGCTTTCGAAAAGAAGTTCGGGTACACCCCGACCGCTATCCCGGTTGCCGTCGATGCGATCGCCGTCTACGTCAACAAGGACAATCCGATCAAATGTCTGACCATCCCCCAGTTGGATCGGGTTTTCTCAAAGACACATTTGTATAGCAACGGAGGCAATGTCGCGAGTTGGGGAGGCGTCGGCTTGAGCGGGGATTGGGCGGACAAATCTATTTCTCTCTTCGGCCGCAACTCGTCCTCCGGGACTCATGACACTTTTGTCAGCACGGTTCTTGCTCACGGCGAATTCAAGGACGAGCTCAAGGAGCAGCCGACATCTGAAGATGTTGTCAAGAACGTCGCCGGCGACAAATTTGCGATCGGATATTCAGGAATCGCATTCAGCGGCGAAGGCGTCCGAGCAGTTCCGCTTGCGACATCGGCCGGATCGGAATGCTACGATCCATCGTGGGAAGCTACGCGCTCCAACAAGTATCCGTTAGAGCGATTTCTATATATCTATTTCAACAAAGATCCCAAGCGGCCGCTCGAGCCCGTCGTGGAAGCGTTCGTCAAATACATTGTGTCGAGAGATGGCCAAGCCGAGACGATAAAGACTGGCCTATACCCACTGATCCCCTCGACCCGGATCTATGACCTGCACCGGCTTGGAATTTCCACCGAAACGCAATGAG
>JBAQGU010000555.1:0-11325 GCA_049287975.1 Roseiarcus sp. | reverse complement strand
ATCTACGACGGCGTAGCCGACGACCTGGTGACGGGTGGGCTCGGAGCGGAGGCCATGCCGGGCGCGCCTCCGGGCTACGCTGATCCGCTGCATCCGACCGTCGCGGAACTTCGACGCGCCGCCCTGTTCCTGCATGGCAGCAGCGGCCAGGGTTTCGGGCGACTGTTCGGCCCGAACGTCGACGAAAGGTCGGGCGCGGTTCTCCCGGATCAAGGCAAGATCGCCGGCGAAGAGTATCTCGCCTACGCCGAGGACGGCGAGGGCCGTCCGAACGTCGCGATGCTGTTGCAGATTCCTCGCGGCCTCTCCAGCGATCGTCGCTGCCTTGTCGCCGTGCCGGTGAACGGGTCTTCCAGCTTGTTTCGAGATATCGTGGACTTCGGCTATTAGGGTCTGCGTCACGGCTGCGCCGTCGTCTACACCGACAAGGGTCATGGCGACGGCTTTGACATTCTCGAGGCCGACAGCGTCAACCTGCTCGACGGGCGGCAGGCGCCGGCCAAGGAAGCGGGGCGCGATGCGCATTTTCGTGCCGATCTGGACGACTTGGCGCGGGAAGCCTTCCTCAGGCATCGGGCCATCTTCCTTTGCGGCCGCCGTGCCGTCGGCGACAGTCGCTGCGTGGACCGCCTCTGGGCTCAGGCTTGGGTTGGCGACATCTCCTGGCGAGAGGAGGGCGTACCGATGCCGCCGACCAAAGGGAGGGCGAACGCACAGAGCGCGGCCATTGCCCAAAAAGCTCGGATGCCGAGCCACCCATAGAAGTACCCGGACTCGAACGTCAGCGCCGCGGAGGCGATGCCGAGCGCAAGGGTGCCATAGACGGTCTGCGCGGTTGCCGCCAAACGTTCTGGAACTGATTTCGCAATGATCCCCATCGCGACGAGGTGTAGCAACGCGAAGGTGAGGCCGTGCAGCGGCTGCACGCCGACAAGCGCAGGCATCCAGGTCGTTGCGCCCATGACGCCCCATCGAAGGACGCCGGCCAAAGCCGAGAGGCCCGCGCAACGTACCGGACCCAAGCGCGCGATGAGCCAGGGGCCGAGCATGAGGAACACTGCAACCTCGGCCACCACCGACTCAGACCACAAAAGGCTGATCGCCCCGCTGCTGTAGCCGGCAGCGCGCCAGCTGATCACGGCGAAGGCGTCGTTGAGGGCATGGCTCCCGATCACCAGGACGGCGACCAAAATCAGCCGTCGATACACCGATATGGCCCAAAGCGACCTGAAGGCGCCCGCAGCCGCGTCCGAGGGGCCAGTGTCCTCGCGCCGGGTACTGACCCGCGCCGCGCAAAGCGCCACGGCGAGGAAGAGGACGCTGCTCGTCACGATAATGCAGGTCAGCCCGAAACGATCGACGAGTTGGCCCGACAGCAAGGTTCCGACCACGAAGGCCGCCGAGCCCGCGCCCCTGACCCATCCATATTGAAAGTTTCGACCCTCTGAGGCGGCCGCGACCGAAAGGGCGTCGGACAGCGGGGCGAGGGAGGCCGTCGCGGCAGCGTGAGCCATGCTGACCCCGAGCAAGGGCAGGAAGCCGAAGGCGATCGTGTAGGCCCAACCCACGAAGCCCGACAGCGCGGCGGCGACGGTCAGCGCCTGCTTGCGCCGTCGCAGGCGGTCGGCTAGCCGTCCAATCGCGGGTCCGCTCGCGATGCGAACCACGATCCCGGCGGCGAGGACCACGCCAATCCGTTCCACAGAAAGCCCGTGGCTCAGGAGAAAAGCCGGCATGTATGCCGACTCCGTTCCGTAAGCGGAATAAAGAGCGACGTAGAGGAGCAAGAATCCGGTGAGCGCCGTGGCGGGCGCTGTTTGTCCGGCTGCGTTGGCTGCACCCGGCTTCAACGGCTAGCCCGATTTGGTGACCGCGATCCCCAAGGATTTTTCGCGGCCCTGCGCTCGAAGCCCAAGGCCTTGATGACACTATTCTGAGTGGCAGCCCGCTCCTGCATGGAAGCCCGCGCTTCCCGAAATTGAGGGCACGGCCGTATGGTCATCGCGATCGCTTCCAACAGTGACGTTTACAAAAATAGCCGTCGAACCATTTAGTTCCGCACAATGGGTTCGAAGAAGATTGACCCGAACGCAACTGAGGAACAACGCCAGCGTGACCCACGTCGGCTGACGGTACCCGAACGAGTGAATTAGTTTTCAACCGACGCTCGCGGCAGCCGATCGCAATACGGGACCGATATGGTTCCAGGAGCTTAAGAGTCTCGCGCTCGTGAACCTCGCGGCCGTCAGCGTCGAGAATTTGCATGCGCACCGCGTCGAGCGGCCAAGAGATGCCCTCGCTCAGGGCAATCGGGTCCGCCATCGGTCCCGCTTCGCACTCCGTCTCTATGCCCGCGCCCAAGTGCCGCCCCTTCGGCAGCTCATAGGTATTTATACATATCGCGCATTTCGCCAACCTGTGATCGGGTGCATCCGCGCGCATCCTCTTGGGGGGTGGGGCGATGACGACGATTCTGCCAAAAGCGAAAACCCAGCACTTGATCGTAAAGGAGATCGACGACGAAACGTTGATCTGGGGGATGGTGATGTATCCAAACGGGGCGCCAAAACTAGGTCGTACGCAGTCTCGAGAGCCTGGGATTGCCGAGAAGCACTTTGGCTTCGAATTCTGGCTCACAGTCAGCCTCTTCCTCTTCCTCGCCGCGGTGATAATCGCCCAATGGCTTTCCTGCGCCCTGGTCAAGCCGCTCGAGGCGGCAGGCGCGATCTACTCACCGGCCCACGATCGCGCGCACTAGAGGCAGCAAGCCCCACTGGCGCGCGCAAAGAAAAAGCCCCGCGACTTGCGCCAGTGGGGCTTGGGGGAGGGGCTATTGGTAAGACCGGTCTGTCGGCGCGCCCCGCAGGCTTGTTCGGTCATCTCGATCGCGTGAACCGCGGGACTCTGTCGGCATGATGATGCACGCATTGACCATACGCTCGATGCCGCCGCCCGCCGTGGCGGAGACGGTATAATTCGCAGCGCGGGAGGACCATAGCATGGATAGATTCCGTCCCTCGGCTCGAGTGCTACCGAAGGACCTCCACGACACGTCTGGTTGTGCGGTCGATGACGACCACGATGGCTCCGTCGACAATCATAATTTCATACTGTCGATTTGGGAAGCCGTCGTCATCGATCTTGACGGATGACGGGACCTGATCGCCCACCGCATACGGTCGCGCACCGTGGGATTGAGGCGGGCTGGGCACGGAGACTCCTGATTGTATCTCTGCGCGCACCGAGCGACACGACAGCGCCACAACAAACAACGTCACCCCGATCGCGGGAAGCCTGAAAGTCAAGGAAGACATTGTAGTCACCAGCGAGAGTTACGGTCGACGGAAGCCGGTTGTTCAACAGGTCGTCGTAGAATCCACCCGCACTCCCAATCGAAGTGGCATTTCATCCAACGAGGCCAGAGCATGAAAGCGTTGCCTCTCGCTTTGGACCTATCGTCGCACAACCAGACAAAATGGAAACGCGAAGGCGATGTGCAAGGAGTCCTCACGCACAATTGAAAGGGCGCTTGCGGAACCGTTCGCGATTCGGCATGTGGCGTTCCGTCCCGAGCACCGCTACCGCGACGAGCCTCAACAACCTGGCAACCCTGTTGTTGACTCAGGGGCGACCTCGTGGCCGCAATGCCGCTCTTCGAATATATCAATGAAACGGCGCTCGACGACACCGCCGCGGCGCTCTGCATTCGCCGCCGGAGGACGGCGGCAGGGCGAGCGCGTGGCTGAAAAGGCGGCGCCCGGACGCAGGATCGTGTGACATCCGCCGGCGCCGGATTGCCCCCGTCGCCGTTCTGGATTGTGAGATTCGCCACAGCGCGACGGTAAACGAACAGTGCATCAGACTTAGTTACGCACACGTCGGAGAGGAAGAGCGAAATCTCTTCCGCGTCCGCTGTTGCGATCTGCAATGCAGGGCCGCCATGAATCCGATAATCTCAGCACTGGCCGGCGCCGCCATCTACGGAAGCGCCCCCGTCGCGCGGGCTTTCAAAAGCCACGAGACCCGGTATGCTCGCGACGCATCGATCTGGCGCGAGGAACTCGCAGAAATGTTGGGCGCGCAGCTCGTCAATCTCGACTCCATGGTCCATGGTTTTACGGCCCCGGGCGTGCGGCGGGCCCACGGCTTCCGAGCCTACTCGACTCTCGACTAGTCGGCGTGACAGGTGGATGCGTTCGAAGCCAGCCTCTGAGGCCGGACGCGGCGGCGGCCGCCCTCTCGTGATCGATCTCGTCGAGCGCGGCGAGAATTGCGCCAGCGAGTTCGGGGCGCGCCCGTCCGATGCGAGCGAGGAAAACGACGGCTTCGTCGTCGGCGACCCCAGCCATGGCCTCGATCACGCGCGGCGAAGGACATTCGTTCAGGCAGCGTTTCAACGGATCGCGCGCCTCCGCTCTCCCCATTCGCCCGAGAGCGCAGGCGGCGGCGATCGAGATCTCGCGATCACGATCGTCCAGCAAATCGCCCAGCGCCGCCACGATTTCGGGTCCCGCTCGCACGCAGTCGCACGCAGGCGCGCGTACGGCAGGGTCCGAATGCCGCAGCAACCGCAGCGCGAACAGGCGAGGAAATTTCACGCCGAGCTGTGACGCCGCGCTCACCGCTACGGCGAGCGTCGGGCCTTGGACGATTTCCTTGACGATCATTTGGGCGACGGATCGAGCCGCCTCGGGGCCGCCAATGGCGGCGAGGGCTTCCAGCGCCGCGGCTTGCTCCGGGACCCTGCAATCGGCGCCAAAGCCCACAAAGCGATTGCATAGAGCTACGAGCGCGGTCACGGCGCCGCTCAGCCGCCGCCTGCCCGTTTCGGCCACCAGCGCGCAGCCGTCAACGAGCCCGGCGCCGGGGAGAGCGGCGATCAACGCCGCGTCGGACAGGCTTCCGGGGGCAAGGCGTGGCGTTGTCGCCGCCCCGTTCGAAGGCGCCTCGATCGACGCTCGGTCGGCGAACAGGTCGAGTTGGACACAATGCGTCATGCTCGCAAAACTGTCGCGCTCGAGCCCCCAATTCAACTTCTTTTGCGGCCCTTCCGCCAAATATGCGCAATTATTTCGAGGTTCAGCGATGCGGCACAGAGGAATTCATTATGTGACGGCGATCGCCGTCACCGAGCGGAAATGCTTCCGGTCCTTTTGCGGGCGCCAACGCCGTAGTCACCCCGCCAGCCCGACGCTTCTGAACTGGCTGTCAACGGGCGGGCCTCGTCGGTTTCCGAGATCGCCTTGCGCTCGCCGATCGTCCGGTTTTGCGTCCGCTGCCTTTAGCGGTTCGACTGCGCGGGAGGGAAGCGGCTGGCTTGGGGCCGAATCCGGCGAGGAAAAGCGCCGCGGCGCCCTTTTCGACGGAGTCGGCTGCGTCGAGTTCGAGCTCGTCGATGCCTAGATGAAGCTCGGCGGCCACGGCCGCCATACCGATCTCGTGGGTCATGCTGGACAGCGGCTTGACGTCGCCGAGTATCTTGTCGACGTCTGCGCGGTTGATCGTGTGATTTTGACGCATGGGACTACTCCAGAATCGAGATACTGCAATACTCGGTCCATGATGCCGTTCACAGCACGGCGCGACAGGAAATCAGCCAGACGAGAGGAGGGGCGGCCTCGTCATCAATCAAACCTCGAGCTGTCTCACAAACCAGCGAACGCTTTGTCGAAGCTCGCTCGGCGAGCTCGCTTCGACAACCTTTCGCCGGATTGGTTAATAGACTCACGCCAGCCCGGATGATGTGGTGTTTCCCACACGCCGCGGCGCCATTGGTTTCGGGTGGGAAATCGACGAAATCGCGAAATCGGGGACCCCCGGCCGGCGTCTCGATTCCTCGGAATGCCAAGCCAAGGCGCGCCTCGTCGGGTCGATCCCCTCCGACCTGTTCCGGCAGGCGCCGAAAGCAGTGGACCCGTAAGAGGCGCTCAGGCGAAGGATCAGCCGCGGTAATCGACGAGCGGACAATTTAACCGACGGACTTGGAGTCCCAGAACGCGAAAATGGCGCCACGGGGCGCCCGTCAACGTCGCCCCTCTCCATCTCCGAACTTCCCTTTCCAGACTCGATTTCGTCAGCCGGGGACTTGGCAGTCATTTGGCTGGCTTCGTCCCTTTTGCCGTATGAAACCGCCCGGATCGCCTCACGCTCGCCGAACGCCCCGTATTGCGTCCGCTGCCCTTTGCAGTTCGACCGCGCGCGATGGATGCGACCCGCTTGGGCCCGAACCCCGCCAGGAAAAGCGCCGCGGCGCCCTTTTCGACGTCGTCGGCCGCATCGAGCTGGAGGTCGTCAATGCCTAGATGGAGTTCCGCCGCGACGGCCGCCATGCCGATCTCGTGGGTCATGCTGGACAGTTGCTTGCGGTGGCCGAGTATCTTGTCGACCGCCGCACGGTTGATCGGAAGATTCTGATGCATGGAACTACTCCAGAATTGAGGGTGATGTATCTCTTGCAGTCATTCCGTTCGCCCTGGTGACAACCTCCGCCGGACCAGAACTGACTCCGACGTCAAGCATTTCATCGCGCCGGCCTTTCGAGGAAGCTTCAACCACAATGGGCGTCCGTCCGCGCGCTCAAAATTGAGGATTGCATATATAAATTTTTGCTCACCGCATGGGCAAATGCTCAGCGCACCGAAATATACCGCTCTCGCCCCGTTGCGCAAGCACACTTCCATTTGGCCGTCATTTGGCCGGGCCGGTCGACGAGGTCCGGATGGCGCGCGGCGACGTGCCGACGCGGCCAGCCCGAGCGCCTCTCGCATTCATCGCGGCGCGCCGGTATGGGCGGCTCACATCATAAAGCCCCCGGCTTTGCCAGGGGATATTTACTTCTTCAAGCAAACCGGCCAGGGCGAACACATGTTCAAGACGGACATGCATTTGGAAAATTTGACCTCCGCGATTCCGACGTAAGCAAGCCTGACGGGCGCCTTTGCTTTCGGCCCCCGTAACCGAACCTTGGCCTCAAATCCCGTAGTAACCTCTATACCACTCGACGAACGCCATCACGCCCGCGTCGATCCCCGTCGAAGGCTCATAGGCGATCAACCGCTCCAGCAGGTCGGGCGAGGCGAAGGTCGCGGGCACGTCGCCTTTGTGCATCTCGACGAAGCGCCACTGCGCCGGCAGCCCAGGCTCGTCTCGACCGCGTCGATAAATTCGATCGGCCTGACCGGCGATTTCGACAGCCAGGGACTTCGCGATCATTTGGCGGGCTTCGCGCCTTTTCCTGTATGAAGCCGCGCTCGCCGCGCGCTCGCCGAACGCCCCGTCCTGAGTGCGGCGCCCTTTGCAGTTCGACCGCGCGCGACGGATCCGACCCCCTTGGGTCCGAACCCCGCGAGGAAAAGCGCCGCGGCGCCCTTTTCGACAGCGTCGGCCGCATCGAGTTCGAGGTCGTCGATGCCTAGATGGAGTTCCGCCGCGACGGCGGCCATGCCGATCTCGTGGGTCATGCTGGACAGGGGCTTTTCGTGGCCGAGTATCTTGTCGACCGCCGCGCGGTTGATCAGAAGATTCTGATGCAAAGGACTACTCCACAGTTGAGGATACGCATCTCTTGCTACAAACTCGCTTCGTCATTTCGCCGTGACGACAAAAGCGGCCGGACCGGAGCCGGGGCAGCCCCGCCATCAACCAATTTCGAGCTTTCTCACGGACCGGCTTATGCCCTGTCGAAGTTCGGCGGAGAAGCTCGCTTCGACAATCTTTCGCCTGACTGGTTAATAGACCGGCGCCGGGCTCGAATAATGTGGTGTTCGCCACACGTCGAGAGGACGTCCGTCTCGATCGTGCGCGAAAACGAGGTCCGCGGGCGTCCATTCACGGCCCCCGTCGGATAAACACGGGCCTCAAACCCCGTAATATCCTCGATACCACTCGACGAACGCCTTCACGCCGACGTCGATCCCCGTGGACGGCTTGTAGCCGATCAGCCGCTCCAGCAGGTCGGGCGAGGCAAAAGTTGCGGGGACGTCGCCCTTCTGCATCTCGAGGAATCGCCGCTGCACCGGCAGGCCGAGGCTCGTCTCGACAGCATCGACATAGTCGAGCAGGCCGACCGGCCGCCCGCCGCCGATATTGACGACGCGCCAGGGCGCCGCGGGCGAGAGCGAATCGATCTCCCCGACCGGCTCGCCTTCGCGCGGCGGGCGGTCGACGAGCCGGACGACCGCCTCGACGAGGTCGTCGATATAGGTGAAGTCGCGCCGCATCTGCCCGTTGCCAAAGATGTCGATCGCCTCGCCCGCGAGCGTCGCCCTGACGAACTTGAAGAGCGCCATGTCCGGCCGGCCCCAAGGTCCGTAGACCGTGAAGAAGCGAAACGCTGTCGTCGGGATCTTCCATAGGTGCGCGTAGGAATGCGCCATCTCCTCGGTCGCCTTCTTGGTCGCGGCGTAGAGGGTGAGGGGATGGTCGGTCTTGTCGGTCTCCTTGAACGGCATCTGCGTATTGGCGCCATAGACCGAGCTGGTCGAGGCAAGCAGGAAATGCCAGACCTCGGCGGTCTTGGCGATTTCCATCATGTTGAATGTGCCGACCAGATTGGCGTCGACGTAGGCGCGCGGATTCTCGAGGCTGTAGCGGACGCCCGCCTGCGCTGCGAGGTGAACGATGATCTCGGGCTCGAAGTCGGACGCGATGGGCTGCAGGGCGGCGAAATCCTCGAGCATGACGACATGCCCCGCGAACGCATTGGAGCGAGCCAGCACGGCGTGTCGCGCCTGCTTGAGCGTCACGTCGTAATAGGGCGTCATGCCGTCGAGCCCGCAGACGAAATGCCCGTCCGCGATCAGTCGCCGGGCGAGATGGAAGCCGATGAAGCCGGCGGTTCCAGTGATCAGGAAGCGCATGAGACTCCCCGGCAGCGGCGCCGCCCAGGCCGAGCCTCCCGTCCAAGCTTTTCCAAATTCGAGCCTTTTTCCTCCAAGGATTTCCAAAGAAATCTTTGGCGGTTTCGTGGGATTTCAAGGGTTTGCAATAGATGCAAACCCAAAGTGTCCGCCGCCAAACTTTTTCGCCGCCTCGCCCCGAAAAACGCCTTCGCGCCCCGATCGACAGACGAAGCTGATGGGGCCTTCGAAAGCAACCTAACACGGCTTACGTTTTTCCGAAAGAAAAATTGGCGCCCCGCATCGCCCGCGCGGGATATGCGATCGGAGATGATCGGGCTCGCCGATTTCGGCGAGCTTCGGGCTTGGCGCAACCCCGCCATCTCCTCGTTTGCTCGAGAATGCATGAACGCGATGAACCGGACAATATGGGGCGCCGGCTGCTGGCTTCTCTGCGTGCAATATTTCGCGGCGGAGGCGATCGCCATCGCCGGCTGGCTGGCGCGGCGCGAACGGCGCCGGCGGCATGGAGCGTGTGGCCGCCTATCCCTTCCCGCTCTGGCTCGCCCGTATGGGCGCATGGTTGCTTCGGGGCGCTGTAGGAGAAGAAAGTTAGTGGATAGAACCACACATTTGGTACCCAAATCGCAGGTCCGCTGAGGGGGGAGAGCCGTCGTTCAGCTTGACGGTTTGGGGGCAAGGATGCGCACGCAGGCGGGGCTTTAGCGTAGTCCACTGGACACTTCATACGGTCCCGCCGAATCTGGCGCAGGCGATCGGGAATGCGCGACCATGGACGCGGGCGATTGGGAGTCAGGTGGATAAGCCGTCATTTCAGACGCTTTTATCGGAATAAAGAAGCAAAACATAATGCGAGCGCCAGGGGGAGAATTCGGATTCCAGAATCCCCAGTAGGCGTCATCTTGGCTCGGAAGGACTTTATTGTCCGGGATATGTTGGGGACCGAAGCTATCAACGATGTAGTACCCTTCAAAGTGATGGACTTCCTCTTCGCTAAGCAAATGTGCCTCAGATGATCCACAACATGAGGATTTTACCCATGCCGGGATTGGATCGCCGTTTCTCCAAGCGTCATGAGCCTGCGCTGCGCCAGCGATGACAAGCGAGGAGGCAACGAACGCCAGTCTCTTGATTGATTGCCGCATAGCAATTCGCGCAATGTCCTGAGACCCCGCCATAGGTGACGCAACCGAACCTCGGCCTGGCAAAATCTTCCTGTTGGTCATAGCGCCATGGAGCCAGGCCTCGTGCACGGAAATAGTGGGATCGATCATGTCGCTGCGCAGCGTTTTGAGCCGCGCCAACATGCCCTCCTCGTCCGCGCCAGCGGGCTGGGTGTATCCGACTACGTCCGAACAGAGAATCGCCGCAGTCTTCCGGGTCTCGCTCATGTCGCTTCCCTCCGCCGTCGCCCAGACCTAGCACAGGGAACCGGCCGGAGCCGACCCAATGATAGAGAGCGATGCTGACGAGTGCGCAATCCTCGGCCAACGAATGCCTGCTTTGGGTCGGATCCGGCCGTTCACTGCGCGGGGACGAAGCGTGTGATTCTATCCACTAGACGATCCAGAAGAGCTAAAACATCAGCCCCTCTTATTGGGATTGACGAGATACTTCTCGCCGGTGGCCCGCTTGCCGTAGGCGCGGATCATCTCGACATCGAGCGCTTCGGCCAGCGATGCCTCGCGCGCGTAATGGCTCGCAAATGTCGTGGTGAGTTCGGCGACGACCCTTTGACGAAGCCTCTCCATGGTCTCGGGGCCGAGCTTCGCCAGATAAGGGAACACCAGCCAGCCGCCGACGCCCCAGGCCGCGCCGAAAGCCCGCCGAATTTCGATCGGGCGCGTGTCCAGGCCGCCGTAAATGTAGACCTGCTTATGAACGTTCGAGCCGTAGCGGTTGTAGGTTTTGGCGCCATGCGTGATCGCCGCCTCCATCGCCGTGAGGATCTGGTTGGCAAGCGGGCCGCCGCCGATCGCGTCGAACGCCAGCGTCGCTCCGGTCGCGATCAGGGCGCCCGTGAGCGCCTCGGCAAAATCGGGCGAAGCGGAATTATAGACATGGCGCGCGCCTAGGCCTCGCAAAATCTCTTCCTGCTTCGCATCGCGCACGATGTTGACGAGGTCGTTCCCGTCCTTGATGCAAATCTTGTTGAGCATCTGCCCGAGGTTCGACGCCGCCGCAGTATGGACAAGGGCCTTATGGCCTTCCCGCCGCATCGTCTCGACCATCCCGAGCGCGGTCAGCGGATTGATGAAACTCGAGGCGCCGTCGGCGGCGGTCGCGGTCTCAGGGAGCACGAGGCAGTCGGCGGCCTTCAGGCAACGGTATTGCGAGTACATGGCGCCGCCGAGCGCCGCGACTTTTTCGCCGAGCAGCGATCGCGCGGCCTCGGAATCGCCGGCCTCGACGACGACGCCGGCGCCCTCGCTGCCCACGGGCAGGGACTGATCGAGGCGCCCTGTCA
>JBAQGU010000554.1:0-3618 GCA_049287975.1 Roseiarcus sp. | reverse complement strand
GTCGTAGAGCGCCTCGTTTTCTTATGGCCGACCGAGCGGAACCCACGCGGTCGGCGACCGCGTCTCCAGGAGCGCCGTGACTTTCGCCCTCTTACAGAGAGCGCTCGGGCAAGCGGCCTTGCGAGTTGCGAGGTTGGAAAATTTGTGAGACACCTTGATCTCGGTTTCATGCGAGATCTTCGTGAGATACACGGAGGAATTCGGGAGGAGAGAGATGACGGTACGCAATGAGCACGAGCACGTCCTGCAGCAGGCGCTTCGCCGGCAGTTGTCGCGAGGGTCCATAGACCGGCGCGAATTTCTGACGCGCAGCCTGGTCGCCGGCCTCGGAGCGGCCGGCGTCGGGGCCTTGGCGAAGGGAGGCATCGGATCGGCGCGGGCGGCGGATCGCCCGTTCACGCCGACGTTCTATCAGTGGATCCAAGACCTCCATCCGGCCATCCCGGAGGTGAACGCCAAGTTCCCGGGGATCAACTATCAGGTCGCGCCGGTGGAGGGTTTTGGCGTCGAGCGGTTCATCGCCGAAGCCAAGGAAAAGCAGAGCACCTGGGACGTTTACGTCGGCCAGACGCCGTTCGTCGAAATGTCGGCGATGATCAAAGGCGACGTGATCGAGCCGTGGGACAAGTACATCCCGAAAGACGTGATCGACGACATCATTCCCTCGATCCGGGCCGAGAACACGATCGACGGCAAGCTCTATGGCTGGCCGTTCCTGCTCGATGTGATCGGCACGGGCTGGCATTCGGGCATTACGACGAAGGCCGGCGTGGCCGACGCGGCCCCCGCGACCTGGGACGACTTCATGGCCGCCGGCAAGAAGATCGTCGACTCCAAGGCGGCGCCGTGGGGCGCCACGTTCGACGCCCACGGCTGGCGCTCGCTCGTGCCGGTCACGCACAGCATGAGCACGAATGTCTATACACCGGAAGGCTTGTTCGATTTCACCAGCGATCCCGCGATCGAGGCGTTGATGCTGCTGAAGAAGATCATGGCGATGTCGAATCCCGACATCTTGCTGGAGGGCGCGTCGGACGCCGGCGTCAACGGGACGCCGGACGAGGTCGCTTTCGCCGCCCAGCGTGTCGGCCTCTACTTCAAATACTTCAACGCGCCGCTGCGCATGTCGGCGAGTTGGGATGATCCGAAACTGCTGCACCTCGGTCCACTGCCGAAGTTCGCCAACGGCGACGGCTCGACGGTGTTCTGGACGACAGGCTGCGCGCTGTTCAAGTACGGGCAGAACAAGGACAAGGCGGCCGAGTATATCAAGGCGCTGACCTACGATCGGCAGATCTGGAAGGACTCGATCGTCGGCACCAAGAGCGGCCATCCCGGCCAGCTGCCGCCCTATAGGTCGATCTACGCGGAATGGGACGCCAAGAAGCCGGATTGGATGCCCCCCTTCGTCGGACTGGTGCGCGGCCAGCTCGACAGGGCCAGGGCGATCACCAACAACCTGTTCGGCCTGCAGCAGTTCGTCATCGGCAAGCCGATCTGGGAGACTTATCTCAAGGGCGAAGAGTCCAATCCGAAGGTAGCCATGCAGAAGGTCGTCGAGGCGGTCCACGCCGAGATCAAGCGCGGTTAGGCGACGCCCAAATAAAGGCGCTGCGCTTTCAGTGTCGTCATGCGCGGCTCGAGCCGCGCATCAAAGGCCGACATGCGAAGGATGATCACCGAAGAGGCCGCCAGAATGCGCGGCGGCGCTATATCGTTGGTGGACGGGCGAGGGACGGTGTGGTGTATCCCGGTGAAGCCGATCCAATGGCGCGCTTCACGCGTCGACCTTCAGCCTGACGCATGACGCAGACGGTTGCGTCCGGCCAGGCGAGCGTGAATTCCGCGCAACGCGGCGGAAGGCTGGGCCGCGAGGCGTCCCCGCTGCGGCGGGGCATAGGCGCCTGGTTGTTCCTGGCGCCGGCGGTAGCCTTCTTCGTGGGCTATCAGGTCTACCCGATCTTCCGCGTTCTCTGGATCAGCTTCACCGACTATAAGTTTCTCGTCAACCAGCCGACGCACTGGGTCGGCTTCGACAATTACATCGATGCGCTCCATGACCCGCTGCTGTGGGTCAGCCTGTGGCGCGCGCTCGAGTTCACGATCATGTTCCTGCCGGGAACGATCGTCCTGCCGCTGCTGCTCGCCATCCTCATCGACCGGGTGACGAACCCGCGTCTCGCGACCTTCTATCGCGTGGTGCTGCTCATTCCGGCGGTGATTCCCTCGACGCTCGTATTCGTTCTGTGGAAGTGGATGTACAACTACCAGAGCGGTCCGATAAATCATCTCCTGGTCGATACGCTCGGGCTGTTCAGTCTGCAGAATGCACCGCAGTGGCTGGGCGGGACACCGCTGACGCTACCCTCGATCGCGATCATGGAAAATTGGTGGGGCCTCGGCTACCACACCATCTTCTTCCTCGCTGGCCTGGCGGCGATCCCTAGGGAATTGCCGGAAGCCGCCAGGGTCGACGGGGCCAACGAATGGCAGGTGTTCTGGTACGTGACGCGGCCGAGGCTGGCGCCGATCATGATGATCCTGGTAGTATTGCGTTTCGGCTCCGCGATGGCGGTGATCGATGAATATCTCATATTTGGCGGCTTCAACCGCGCCTCGCCGACCTACACCTGGACGGTCTTCATGTATGACCAGGCGTTCAAGCTCGGCCTGTGGCGACAGGGCTTCGCCGCCTCGATCGGCATGATCGGAGCGGTCGCTATGATGTGCGTGATGGTCTTGCTGATCTGGATCTTCCGTCCCAAGGGGGAATGACGGCAATGACGCTCGAAGCGGTCCATCGCGGCGAACTCGCATCGAACCCGAAGCCGGGATGGTTCGAGCGCAACCGAAGCGTCATCATCCGTCACGCGGTGATCAATTTTTTCCTGGTGATCATCCTGCTGCCGCTCGCCTGGGTGCTCATCATGTCGGTCAAAACGCTGCCCGACGCGTTGCGCGGCGATTTCTGGCCGCGAACCTTCGACTTTACCCATTACAGCTACGTCTTCGAGAGAATCAAGACGCTGCCGTACAACCTGTTCAACAGCATCTACGTCACCTTCTTCACAGTGCTCATCACCACCATCTGCGCGGTGCTCGCAGGCTATTCGCTCGTGCATCTGCGGCCGCGCGGCGCCGGCCTGGTCGTGACGGCGCTGCTCGTATCGCTTTATTTCCCGGTCCGCGTCGTCTCGCTCATCAGCATCTACGAGACCCAGCATTTCCTCGGGCTGATCAATAACACTGCCGGCCTGATCCTGCCCTATGTCACCCTCCAGCTCGCAATCAGCATTCTGATCATGCGCAGCATGTTTCAGCTCGTGCCGCACGAATTGATCGAAGCGGCGAGGATCGACGGCGCCGGCCCCTGGCGGACGCTGTGGCTGGTCGGCCTGCCGATGGTGCGCAACGGTCTGGTCGTCATTCTGATCGTCAATTTCGTCACGGCATGGGGCGAATACCTGCTGTGCGTGACGCTCATCGACGACGAAAAGGCTCGCACCATGCCGGTCGTCCTCGCCGCCGCCCAGAGCGGTCAGGGGCAGTGGTCCTGGCCGAATATCGCCGCCGTTTACATGATCGTGGTCGCGCCGGGCATCGTCGCCTTCAGCTTCG
>JBAQGU010000553.1:0-1770 GCA_049287975.1 Roseiarcus sp. | reverse complement strand
GCACCACGCGATCGGCGATCGGGCGCTTGGGCGCGGGCGACCACGGGCGATCCTCCAGCGCGCCGCGGTCGGCCGCCGCGACGAACCGCTGGCCGTCCCAATTCAGCCCGACCGCCCCGGTCGAGGCGAGCCGCCGTTCGTCGAACAGCATTGCACTGCAAGAAGCCGGCGCGGTCAGCGCGCTGACGACGATCGCGGCCCGCTTGCAGTCCTCCTCGAAGGCGGCCCGGTCGATGACGAGGCTCAGTGACTGGCCCTCCGGCAAATCGCCGACGCAGCCGACCCGGTCGCAGCTCGGATCGGGATCGCGCGCGGCGGCCGGATCGCGGTCGTCGCCGTCGGCGGTCAGCCATTGCTCCGCCGCGAAAGCGTTGAAACGCTTGCCGACGACGATCAGCCGCCCGTCGGCGTCGCGCAACGCCACCTGATCCCCCGAGGGCGGGATGATGACGTCGTAGCGCGGGCCATGAAAGGCGCCGACGATCCCGATCAGCGCGAAGGGAATCGCCATCGCGCGAAGGGTCCAGGTTCGCCAGAGAATCGCGCTCATCACGGCCAGACTTAGGAATGGCAGCGCATATGGCGCGAACGCCCGCACATGCAAGGTCGAGCCGGGCGCGGCGGCGATGAAGCGCGCGACCCACAGGATGAATTTTATACCGGCGCCGACGTAGAGCCAGACCGGCCCGTCGAGACCGAGCGGGTACAGCGCGGTCCCCAGCAACGCGCCAGGCACGGCGAAGAATTCGATGATGGTGAGCGTCAGCGGATTGCCGATCAGGACATAGGGGCTGAGGTCGTGGAAGTGACAGGCCATGAACGAGGCCGTCGCGCTTGTCGCGCAGAGGGTGGCGAGCAGCAGCCCGATCGGCTTGTCGACGAAGTGCTTCCACAGCGCACGTGGCGGAGCCCGGCCGCGAACAGGCACGAAGGGATCGACTCCCTCCTCGGCCCGCGCGAGCCGTGCCTCCATCACCGCCACGAGCGCGCCGACCGCGGCGAACGAGAGTTGGAAGCTGACGCCCAGAATCGCCTCTGGCTCCAGGGCGACGATCGCGAGCACCGCGAAGGCGAGGTTGCGCATCGTCAACGCACGCCGATCGAGAAGCACCGCGCCCAGCACGATGAGGGTCATGATCAGCGCGCGCTCGGTGCCGACGCGCGAGCCTGTCGCGGCGTCGTAGAAAATCGAGCCGATCATCGCCACGGCCGCCGCCCATTTCTTGATCGGATAGTTCAGCGCCAACGTCGGCGAGAGCGCGAGCAAACGCCGCGCGACGACGAAGAAAATTCCGGCGACCAGAGTCATCTGCACGCCGGAGATCGTGATGATATGGAAGATGCCGGCCTCACGGATGAGGTCCCTGGCGTCGCTGGACAGGAAATCGCGCTTGCCCGTGACCATCGCCGCCGCGATGGCGCCCTCATCGCCGCCGATGATGGCGTCGACGCGCAGCGCGAGACGATTGCGCGCCTGATCGATCGCGGCGGCGAAGCGCTCGCGCCAGGAGGTCTCGCGCGGCGGGGGCAACACGCTTATCGCCCCCAGCGTCGAGCCCACGGCGCC
Source organism: Roseiarcus sp. (assembly GCA_049287975.1). Taxonomy (GTDB): domain Bacteria; phylum Pseudomonadota; class Alphaproteobacteria; order Rhizobiales; family Beijerinckiaceae; genus Roseiarcus. The sequence continues at coordinate 203 of JBAQGU010000553.1, read as the reverse complement.
GACGCCCTGAAAAAAGGCGTCGCGCGCGAAATCATAGCCGCCGGGCAGCGCCGCGTGCGAAGGCGGCAGCAATCTCGCTTGCAGGGTGACATAGTCGCCGGCGGCGACGTTGGGCGCTTTGCGCGTCGTCACGCGCACGCGGCGCGGCGCGAGATTGGCCGGCATGTCGCCGGCGTTCGCGACCGCGAGCACCAGCCGTGCGC
>JBAQGU010000552.1:0-4797 GCA_049287975.1 Roseiarcus sp. | reverse complement strand
GGCTGTTCACCCTCACCTCGACGCCCAGCGCTTCCAGCGAGACTTTGGCGAACGTAGATAGCTCCTCGCCGAACTGAGGCAGCACACGGGGGCCCGCCTGCACCAGTAGGATTCGCGCGGACGCGGGGTCGAACGTGCGGAACTCCTTTTCCATGCCGTGGCGCGCGAGTTCGGCGATCGCGCCGGCCAGTTCCACCCCGGTCGGTCCGGCCCCACAGACGAGGAATGTCAGCAGCGTGATCCGGTCCGATGGGTCGTCTGTCGCCTCCGCCCGCTCAAAAGCGGCGAGTATCCGGCCCCTGATGCTGGTCGCGTCCTCTATCGATTTCAAACCGGGCGCGAATGCGGCCCAATGCTCGTTGCCGAAATAGCTGTGGCTAGCGCCTGTCGCGAGCACGAGCGAGTCATAGCGCAGCCTCCGCCCGTCCACCATGATGCAGCGAGCCTCGACGTCCACGCCGGAGACGGAGCCGCACAATACACGCAGCTTCGCATCCTCGCGGAATATGTTTCGCACAGGGGATGCGATATCGGCGGGCGACAGGCTCCCGGTCGCCACCTGATACAGCAGCGGCTGGAACAGGTGATAGTTGCGCCGATCCAGCAACGTCACGCGCGCTGGCGTATGCCGCAGCCCCGCCGCGCAGGCCATGCCGCCGAAGCCAGCGCCCACGACGACGATATGCGGGGCGTCGTCGGGCAACGACGCTCGCCGACGAATCCGTCGCCCGATCAGATGGTCCAGCGAATACCGACCGGCGCCGGAGGCGCCCAGCAGCGCGAGAAGCAACAGGGCGTAGAGCGACAGGAAGGGACCCTGGGCCATCATAGTCAAACTCGACGCAGCGAGCAGCAATGAAGCCGCGGCGAGCGGGGTCGCGAGTCCCACAGCCAGCATCATCGCGGCGATCACGCTAGAGAAGCGCGGCAGGGTACCCAGTCCCATCGCGGGCAGCATCGCCGGCGCAACGCCGGTTCCGACCAGGGCCGCCGCGAGCCATAGCCGCACGAAGAGGCGATATATTGGGCTGACATGCCGATCGAACCAATGCGACGCCGCCATAGCTCGCTCGGCGAACGGTAACGGGCTCAGGCCCAGTCCCTTGGCCAGCAAGTGATCGAGCGAGAGCGGGCCCGCCCCCTGCGACACATACCAGCCAAACAAAACTGCCCAGAACAGGTGCTCATCCTGTGGCGGTCCGGAGTTCTGCGCGAGAAGCGTCAGCACGAGCATCAGCAGCGAGACCGGCCGCATCCAGAGGCCGATGGCCAACAGTGTCGGCCCGACGATCTGCACGATGATCGTAGGCCATCCGGCCGGACCGAATTCGAAGAAAGGGTTGCTCGGCAGCATTCCAGGCGCGAAAAACGCCTTCGCCAACGAGAGCCGTACCAGTAGATCGACCATCGGCGCCGCGACACGCAACACGACGCCGCACGCATCCAGCCACTGCCTGAGGCGCGATAGTCGTTCGCTGCTCACATCAATCGCCGGTGCGCTCATCGTTCAGCCCCGCAATCTCGGGGGTCATCGGGAAAACGAGCGCGAACAACCAGGAGCGATCATTTCCCGCTGTGCTCCCTTCTGGTTCGGATGTGGAGCAGTGCGAGCACGGGCCGCAACACCCCCTCGAGCAGTTCGCGTTCGGGTCGGGTGCGCGCGAGGACACGAAGCCCCAGAAGCGTATTCAAGAGGAGACGGGCCAAATCTTGCGCCGATTGAGATCCCGAGATCGTCCCTTCGCTCTGTCCGGCAATGACACAGCGCCGAAAAAAAACCTCGACCTGCACCATGACATCGGCGACGACGCGTTGAAACTCGGGATCGTGCGGCGCCATCTCGAGCGCCGAATTCACCAACATGCAACCTTTCCGTTGCGGGTCGTCGAGAGAGCGTTCGATGATCTCTTCGAAGAATGCCGTGATTGCCTGGCGAGGAGGCATATTTCCCTCGAACCGGCCTACCCGATCGCCAAAACTCTCGCTGACGTAGTGGGCGAGCGCGCACCGGTAGAGGGAGCGTTTGTCGCCAAAGGCGTTGTATAGGCTCGCTCCAGTAATTCCCATTTTCTCCGCGAGATCACGGACCGAAGTGGCCTCGTACCCCCGCGACCAAAAGCACTGAACCGCCGCCTCCAGGACCGCGGTCTCGTCGAATTCTCGGGGTCGAGCCATTTCTGTCCTGGGCAAAAACGAACACGTATGTCGTCGTTGTCCAGAGTTATAGATCAATCGCTATAAAAAGGCAAACGCAGCGTCGGATCGAGCTTGCGCCTGATCAAAGCGCACGCTCGCGAGGGTCCGAAAGAAGCCGTCGGGATTCATGCCCTGACGATAGTTGTCGCTGACAGAGTTGCATTTTAGATCGATCGATATATAACGTGCCGCTGAAGCAAGGCTCGCTAGCCGCGATTACTCAGCTGCGAGCGAGGTCGGCAGGAGCCCTCGGGGCCGCTGCAGCACCATGCCCACTCTGTCAAGTTTCTCCTGAAGGCGAAGACGGAAGCGTGACGATGATCTCAGGTCCTACCGCGGCTGGTCTCGTTGAATGGAGGGAGTCGGTAGCCGCTATCTATAGAGACGTTCGCGAGACTCATGACGCCGACCCGGGGGCGGCATGGCTGCGTTTCCGCAAACAGCGTGATCGGCTCAACAAGCGCCATCCATGTTCCGCCCTGACGGACGAGGAGAAGCGGAGCTTCACCGGTTTTGCCTATCACGAATACGACCCATACTTATGCATCGTTGGAGAAATCGACTACGCGGTCGCCGAGTTCTCGCTGGACATCGAAGTCTCCGAGGGAACGCTACATTGCCGAAGGATCGGCGTGGCGCGGTTTTCACATGCGCGCCAGAGGGCGTCGCTGGACCTCTTTTGGCTCGATATCTATGGCGGCGGCCTCTGGCTGCCTGTCGGCGACCAAACGAATGGGACGACGACTTACAGAGGCGGCCGCTATCTCTACGATACTGCGAAAGGCGCGAATCTAGGCTTGAACGCGGAGGGCAGTCGCATCCTGCTCGATTTCAACTTCCTCTATCCGCCTTCCTGCGCGCTCAGCGACTCTTGGATATGCCCGCTCTGTCCGCCGGCCAACAGACTACCATTCAAGTTGGAAGCGGGCGAGCGAAGTCGGAGCGCATGACTCCATGCCACCAAAATGCCAAGACCCGCGCCGCAGCGTCTCCGTGTATGCGGACTTGCGTTTGCCATGGAATGTGTAACGCCACTGCCGCGCGTAGCGAATTAGCCGCGGCCAGCCAGGCGGACAGATTCGGGATACGATTACCGCCTATCATGAGGGGGGTAGCCATCGGATTGAGCGAGGAGACGCCGAAATGTTGAAGGCTCTCGGCGATCGATTGGCGGCGTTCCTGTCAAGAGACGGCCATGCACACAGTGCATCTGCGCCTACAAACCAGGAATTTCTCAAACGTTGCCTGAGGCGAGGAGATGTCATGCTCATCGAGGGAACGAGTATAATCGCTGCGGCGATAAAGTATCTCACTCAGTCGACGTGGTCGCATGCCGCCCTTTGCATCGGCGAACAGGTCCGCGACGAAGACCATCCGGAAGGCGGGTGCGTGTTTGTCGAGGCCGATCTGCAGGCTGGGGTCCGCCGGGTCGACCTTCGAACCTACTCAGGCTACCATTGCCGCATCTGTAGGCCCGTCGGCTTGTCCGCAAACGAGGTCGACCAAGTCATCGCCTACGCAATCGGACATCTCGGACACGCCTACGACACGCGGAATATCGTCGATCTCGCTAGATATCTGTTGCCGACGCCGCCGGTTCCCACCTCTTGGAGGCGCAAGATGATTTCGCTCGGCAGCGGCGACCCGACCCGAGCCATCTGCTCTGGCCTCGTCGCTCAATCCTTTCAAGCCATCGGGTATCCGGTTCTTCCCGACATGGCTTACTCCTCGTCGACGAGCGAGGAGTGTCCTGGCTGTTTAGAGGAGATCATGCACGTGCGTCATCATAGTCTCTACGTTCCTCGCGATTTTGACGTCTCTCCCTATTTCGAAATCGTCAAGCCCAGTCTGTTCGGCGATTTTAACTATCACGTTCTTAAATGGGCAAACGAGGAAGGTCCCGTCTCCCCTCCCCATCGTGGTGCTGTCCGACCGACCTGAGCCGTTGTCAAAATCCCTCATGGCGCGATCGTGGAAACCTCGCTGCAGGATTCCCTTGCTTGAAAGCGCGGGCCGCGCCCCGTACGTCGAGGCTGTCGACGTAAATTCGCCCGACAGCGAATCGTGATCCTGGCGATGTGCCGCAGAAATCGATTGAAGTGCCCACGATGTGGCAAGCCAACATCAGTAGCGGTAGTGGTACAGTTTGAATAAGGCAGGGCAAACTTTAAGAACTTGAATATTTCGTATTAAACGCTCGCGCGAAAGGGCGGCGCGACCCCGATGGGTATCAGGCCGAACCGCCCTCCCGCGAAGCCTGACCGAGGTCGTAGGCCGGGAACGCAGCCGCAACATCTTCGAATCTGCGGTTGCAGTATAGGGGCGGATAGTACCTATTGGCCAGTTTGGCAGTGGATTTGAGGCCGAAAGGGGCGGTTCAGTAAGGAGTGATGAACCGAACCACCCCTCCCGCGAAGCCCGACCAAGGAAGCTGAAGTAGGCCGGGACGCGATCAGAGCATCCTCAAAGCCGCCGCTGCGCGATAGGGCCGGAAAGTACCTACCGAGCCGTTGCCGTCAATAAATCCCTAACCATATTCGAAAATTTGTGGGCGGCAGGATATCGGCAGAGCGAATCCCACGTCGCTCTTTCGCCTAATCA
>JBAQGU010000551.1:0-3704 GCA_049287975.1 Roseiarcus sp. | reverse complement strand
CAGATTCAGCCATCTGGCAACCCCTTCGAGGGACCACGCTCGCGTCCCTATCCGACGCCGGCCCGGAAGCAGCCCTATGGTCAGACGTTGTGGGCGGAGGCGGCAAAAGACATGGGCTATCAGCCATTCCCTCAACCGTCGGGCAATCTGTCGCAGGCCTATACCAACCCTGACGGCGTCACAATCGGCCCGTGCACCTATTGCGGGTTTTGTGAGCGGTTCGGCTGCGGCAACTACTCGAAGGCCAGCCCGCAAACGACGATTCTGCCTCTGCTGATGCGGCGCGACAATTTTGAAGCGCGCACGGAGTGCGAGGTCACGCGAATCAATCTCGACAGCACCGGCAAGCGCGCCACCGGGGTCACCTATGTCGATTCGCAGGGCCGCGAATGGGAGCAGCCGGCCGAGATGGTGTTCCTCTGCGCCTTCCAGATGTTCAACGTGCAGTTGCTGCTTCTCTCCGGTATCGGCCAGCCTTACGATCCCGCAACCGGCGAGGGCGTGATCGGCCGCAACTTTTCCTATCAGACCACTTCCAATGTCCAAGGTTTCTTCGACAACAAGATCTTCAACACTTTCATCGCCAGCGGCGCTAGCGGCATGGTCATCGACGACTATAATGGCGACAATTTCGATCACGGGCCCCACGGATTCGTCGGCGGCGGCTACATCGCAATGGCGCAGACGAACGCGCGCCCCATAGAGACGACCCCGACGCCTGCGGGCACTCCGGAATGGGGAGCCGCGTGGAAGAAGGCTGTGAAGGATAATTATCTCAGCACGATCATCCCGATCGTCCATGGAAGCTGTTACAGCTACCGGGACAATTACCTCGATTTCGACCCCACTTACAAAGACCGCTTCGGTCGTCCATTGATGCGCTTGACTTTCGACTTCCACGAAAATGAACTGAAGATGTCACGAACCTTGACGGACAAGCTTGCTGAAATCGTGCAGCGCATGGGGCCCCGGGAGATCGTCAAGCTGCCACGCACCGGTCCTTTCAATATAGTGCCCTACCAGACGACGCATACCTGCGGAGGCGCGATCATGGGCGCCGACCCGAAGACCAGTGCGCTCAACCGATACCTGCAGAGCTGGGACGTGCACAATCTGTTTGTGATGGGAGCAACAGCGTTCCCGCAGAATGCCGGTTACAACCCCACGGGCACGATTGGAGCGCTGACTTACTGGTCGCTCGATGCGATCCACAAGCAATACCTGAAGAGCCCAGGGCCCTTGGTTCACGCATGAGGAGCGGCGCCATGCGATATGCACTCCTCGCTCTGGCCCTCGCGCTGGTGCTCGTAGTCGGCATGGCGGCGCGCGCACAAGTTGCGGACAAGCAGTCCTTCGAGGTCGTCGAACACGGCCGTTATATGGCGACAGCTGCAGACTGCACGGCATGCCACACGGCCCCGGGCGGCAGACCCTTCGCCGGAGGCGGGGCTCTCGAGACTCCATTTGGCACTCTCCTCGCTCCGAACATTACGCCGGACGTGCAAACCGGGATCGGCGGCTGGACCGACGACGAATTCGTGGGCGCGGTGCGAAACGGGATCGGCCATGGCGGCATTCATCTCTACCCTGCGATGCCCTACACCTACTATACCCAGCTGACGCGCGCCGATGTGCTTGCGATACGCGCCTATCTCGCCACCGTGCAGCCTGTCCGTAACCTGGTGGTCGCGAACCAGTTGCCGTTCCCATTCAATCAGCGCGAGTCGATGGTAGGCTGGAACGAGCTCTTTTTCAGGCCAGGCGAGTTCAAGCCCGATCCAGGGAGGTCCGAGGTGTGGAACCGCGGCGCTTATCTGGTCGAAGGCGCGGAGCATTGCGGACTGTGCCACACGCCGAAGAACGTGATGGGAGGCGATCAGAATGGCCAAGCCAATCAGGGCTCGGTGCTGCAGAGTTGGTACGCGCCGAACCTGACTGGCAGCTCCCACGTTGGTCTCGGCGACTGGTCGGCCGATGATATCATGCTCTACCTGAAGACCGGACGTAATCGTTTCGTGGTTGCCTCTGGACCCATGGCGGATGCGGTTACACACTCCACCTCACACCTGACCGACATCGATCTACGGGCGATAGCTACTTATCTCAAGAGCTTGCGTCCCGGCAGCGGCACGTTGCCCCAGCCGATCTCTGCGGAAGAGCCCAAGATGCGGCAAGGCGGCGTGATCTACGATAACCGGTGCGCCGCCTGCCACGGCGCGGAAGGCCAAGGGATCGTGGGACTGTTTCCCCGTCTGGCCGGAGTTCCGGTTGTTCAACAGCAACACGCCACCAGCCTGATCCGGGTGGTGCTGGAAGGCTCGCGGGCGGTCGCGACTGCAGGGGCTCCCACGGGACCGGCGATGCCATCCTTCGACTGGGCGCTTTCCGATGACGACGTTGCCGCGCTGCTCACTTACATCCGCAACGCCTGGGGCAATGCCGCGCTCGGCGTTCAGCCGCGCGATGTCGGCAGCATGCGGGCCGCGTTGCATCGGGAAGCGCAACGATCTCCGTAACGCTTCGCAACGCCAGATCCAGGAGTGCGTTACAGAGCAAAGCGATGTGGGTTGCGCAGGCGATGCTGTTGGCATCAACTACAGTTGTCCTTGCGCAAGCCGGCAAGACGCAGTCTGCGCCGCGGGACATGCCTCCGCCGAAGGTGCTCAGCCAGACTGGCACAATGTATGATGGCAATAACGCCAACCTGCAATTGCCGGCTGAGCCGAACAGGTACTGGGTGGAGCTTTGGGCCGCGCCCATCTCGACGGCAACCGCCGGTCCCGCCTCCGCAGCCGAGGCGGGTCGACATTGATCCCCTTCCCCCTCCGAGTGTCTCTTTTGGGTCGAAACGTACCGGTCGGGATAGCTCGGCACGGGAACCAAGTGGAGGATTTTGATCACTAGCCAAAAGAGCCGCGGCGTCCAGCCTGAGTAGTTTCCGATCCTGTCGAACCCTGACGCCGATGTTACTTCTCATCGCCCGAAGCGAGAGGAAATCCGATGTCGCCGCACATGCCGCCGGTTCCGCCGGCCAATCGCAGCAAAAAGGGGGTCGATCCCCATCCCGAGGCGGTCCAGGATCAATCCTCGAGACATCCCGAGCCCCAGAACACGTCGGAACAGGGCGACACCGCGAACATCAAGCAGAATACCACGAACAAAGGGTACTTTCGCGGCCGCCGTATGAAGTGAAGTCGCCGAGAGAAAGCCGAGATGCCGTGGTACGTCTACGTCCTGCAATTCGTCAGCGGATTGCTGCTCGCGAACGGCGTCCCTCACTTTGTCCAAGGCGTCAGCGGGCATCGCTTTCAATCCCCGTTCGCATCGCCGCCGGGGGTTGGCGAATCCTCGCCGCTAGTCAACGTCCTCTGGGGCTTCGCCAATCTCGCGGCCGGCTTCGCGATTCTCTGGAGCTTCCAGCCCAAGGGCGCGGATGTCATCCTCGAATGGATCGCGGTCGGCCTCGGCGTGCTGGCGATGGCCATCATGCTCGCGCTGCATTTCGGCCGCGTGAGGTCGGGAGGGCGATAGTCGGCCAGGCGTTCCCCCTTCCCCCTCGCGGGTAAGGGGTTCACCACCCTCACAGCACGGCGATGGGATTGCCGAGCGAGCCGGTGGCTCCCACGATTGGGGCCGGCGAAAACACATAGGCGAACACATAGACCTCACGTTCGGCCAGCCCGTCCAGAATCATCCCCTCATGG
>JBAQGU010000550.1:0-11931 GCA_049287975.1 Roseiarcus sp. | reverse complement strand
ATCGAAACGAGGTTGAACGAAGGCCGCAGTCAGAGTAGCGCCGTATGATCGACGAAGCCAAGAGCGATCAACCGCTGCTTCGATATCTGCATGGATCACGGCTGCAATGCGCTCTGTCAGCATGGTCGTGGCTCCCTTTCTCTCTCCACGACTAACTCGGCGCTGGATATTGCAAGGAACTGAAGCTCTCGTTCTTTGACGATCTTCAATGAGCTGCTGTCCGCCGTTCAGGAAGCCCCTTGCCGCTCGGCCTCACGGAGTCCCGAACAGACTCATACAAGGCCTTGGAGCGCCGCTTGAGGTTCATCGATACCATCAAAAGATCGTCGCACCACGATGGCTCGCTTTCGACGCCGAGCATCCTGTGAGCCAAACGCGGATCATTCTTGAACGCGTAGCTGACGTAGCCGCTGTCAGGATTCGCGACAGTGTGGGCCTGATAGCGAACGCCGCGTGATTCCCATTTGCCGCCTGCCTTTCGCGATGCTCGCCGCAGCTTGCTCTGCTCGGTATCGCTGCATCCAACCTCGCCGTGTAGATGAAGGTTGACCCTTCCAGATGTCGGTTCGCGGAATGAAAAAGGCAGATTGTGCGGACCGTCTCCGGCTTCCAGACGAAACCAGAACTCCACCTTGCGGCCGAACTCAGCCTCGAGATGATGGTCAATTCGTTCGGTCAAGTAGCGCTTCGCCCCATCAGCTTTCCTCAATGCCTTCAGCTCGATCTCAGCTCCGAGGTCGAGCGTAATCGCGACAACCTCGCCCTCCAGCTTCAACGCATAGTGAGCGAACTCGCCGCGGAGATACGGGGTCGTGTCACGCCAGGGTGCGCCAATCCAATGAGCTTTGTAGGTCTGGTAGACGCAACCTTCGTACCACGGCGTGATCCTGCGGTTTGTGATCGCTGGGGAGGGAGTCGAAGAGGTGGACCCTGCAGTCGCGGCTGAACATGAAGAAGGGAATGAGGAGCAAGCAGACGTGGTGCACGAGGTTGGTGCAGGGAGGAGTCGTTTGGATGCGCATAGCGCATATACATACTAAAGGGAGAAACGCCCTGCCGAGACGGCCTGATTTCGCCAACTCCCGATTTCGGGTGAAGCTTTTTCGCAGATTTGGCTGTTTTCGAATGCGGCGTTGGCGACGAGATGGCGCCCACCGCCGAAGCGGTGGGGCCATTGCTTAGCTTACTAAAGGAATAGGCCGTGTTCACTGCAATACCGGCGGTTGGGAGGCTCGGCCATCTCGGCCATCGAACCGCCGGTTTTTGTCACTGTCTCTCCGAGGGGGGCAACGTCCATCTCGGAAATAATAGCTCCTAAATCAGAAATTATACTTGCGCTATCTGAAAGAATAGCTTCCATATCAGACAGCATACTGTCGATAACCAAAGTTTTATTAAATAAAGTGCCCTTGGGGATATTGCTCTCGACGCCATGTGCGGCGGCCTTTGCTGAGCCCGCGTCTGCACATGGGGCGGCGCGCGCGCCCAACGGTCGACCACCTGCCCGAGCTCCGACGATTCTTGTAAGCGGACATTTCTATTTCTTCGTTGTCTTGGTTGCTGCGCTACCTAGTCCGAGCGTCTCGCGGTGCGCGCGATCTGGTCGATTGTGACTTCAACTTTGTCTTTCATCGACCGAGTCGGCTTCGGGTCTGTGTTCTCGGTCACCTGACGCCAACTCTTCAGGAAAAGTTCAAATTCATTGGCAGACCAATATGGCCAAAGACTTCATCAATCACGTCTTCCGAGCCCCGTCCAGTATTACTCAAGACCTAGCCTCAACAGATGACCCGGGTCCACGTCTAGTGCTCAAGCAAGAAGGGCTATCTTGTCGAGAGGAATTTTTGAATCCCCATTCTTGAGCATCGATATCATATTCGGCGTATTAAATCCGACTTCTTCTGCGATTTCCCGTTGCGTCTTGAACGCTTTTATCTCGTCTATTCTTGCGTCCGAAAACTTCGCGATAGCCGTATGGCCGAACGGTTTCACACCCCTGTCGCGTCCTCTTGCCATCCCCGCGCCTTTTATTCTCTCGACCCGGGTTGTTTTTGAGCGGTCCATGTATGATCTAAATGGATCTAAAATTCAGTAATGACTTATATTTCCGCCTCAAATCGCACCCGCTCACCAATTCTGCCGCCCGCCCGTCCCGAGCAGACAACTCACCGACGGCGACAGTCAAGAGTTATTTACTTTTCTTCTTCACGCTGACGCGTACCGCGCGACCGCCCGGCTCGCTGAGGTGGGGGCGTCGAGTGAGGAAACAAGACCCTGCCCGAAGATAAATCGCCCATTCATGTCGGACGAAGTTGATCTCGGACGTTTGGCACATAATTCTACTGTACGATTGCCGGCCGTGGGGGCATCGCAGAATCTGTTCCAAAACGCACTCTAAAGCCGTCGGGCCAGGGCAGTTGTCTCAAAAAGTGCTTCAGGCTGCCTTCCGGCCCCAGACCGCAACTTCGCCGCCGCCGAACGCCCAGAAAGCGGGGTCGGCCAGCAGCGCCAACGTCCGGTCCAGTTTTGCTTCGTCGATTGCTTGGCTTTCCAACATGCGGTCGCCCATCTGCTCGGCGGTCAGCACGAAGAATTCCGCCACCTCGCCGCCACCCTGCAGCAGCGAGAAGCCGCCTTCGCCGGTCACGTCTACGAGACTTCTTTCCGCGACCATAACCGGGAGTGCGCGCCCCCAGAAGCAGTCGCGGCCCGACGCACTGACCATCGTGTTGACGAGGGCCGACATGAAGTCGCTGTAGTCCGCGTTCGACGAAGCGTGGACTGGGAAGAAGTCCACCTCCTCGAGAAGCAGCCAGCCGCCCGGCCGCACCGCCTTGATCATCCGCTCAATGGCGACCTCGGGCGTCGTCAGATGTGCGCATTCCACGGATGCTAAGCACCCGTTCCACGGGATCGTGAGCAAGGTTCAGAAGGCCAGCGAACGCATGAATGAAGGCCGGCGTGTCGGGCACGATCTCGCCATCCTCTTCGAAGACCTTCGGGGACTCAGTCCGGACCACCAAGCCCAAATCCTTAAGGGTATCAAGCGGATCGACGCCATTTTTTGGTAGCCGGAGATCGCGGTCGCCTGGCTGATCGTCGGCCGCAACCGGCTTGCCATGATGCGCCAGAACGGCGTCGATGAACTCCAGCACCGAATCGTTCCGGAATCCTTTCAGATCCACAAGCACGCATGCATTCAGAAGTTTCGCACCTGCCGCATCGCGGGTCCGAAACAGCCATCGTGTCTGGCGCAAATGCCCGATCGGCGGGGCTTTTGGACCGATGCGCGCCTGGAAACCATGATTGGCCTTCCCAAAATCATGCAGGAACGCCAGCACTGCGAGTCGATCCAGTGTGACATCCTCAATCAAGACCTGACCAGCGGCATGAGCAAGGCGGGCGCGAGTGACCGGTCGATCCACTAGACGTCGAAATACACAAGCGACATCTGCGCAATGGTGGGCAAGGGGCAGCTGACAGTCGCCGTCGAGTTTTGCCCAGGCCATGTTTGGCCTCTTCTTTCGCAGGAATCAGACGCCCAACGTCGCTTTGAATCAAGCAAAGTTCAAGGCGAGTTTCCATTGGCTCCATTGGCATCCATTCGCATACGACTCGGCCGTGACGATTAGCAATCGGGAACAGACGCGCATTTGGGGCCGCTACGGGACAAAGTAGGCCGCCGGACATCCCGGCGGCCTGGAAAGCTATACGGCCCAGTGACTGCGAAGCTGTGCAAAATGGCCACGATGGGATCAGTTTCGGAGATGCTCGACGTTTAGTTCCATCGCCGCAACGCCGTCGTCCGGTTTTCGACGCGGGGCGGCTTTCACCTGCTCCACGGTCTGGGTTTCGGTCTGCGGCGAAGCGACTTGATCGGCAGGCTTCGCCCGGCGCAAACGATAACGGAACGTAGGCGCTCTCCGTCTGGCTGGCGTGTTCGCGGCTCCAGGTTTTGGCGTAGCGTCGCACGGCGTCGTAGCCGCCTTCGTAGCCAAGCGCCCGTAGTTCCTCGAACAGCCGGATCAGCGTCAGACGCTCGCGCGCCGACGCGTCTGCGTTCTTCGTCAGCATCCGATGGATCTCGGCCTTCGAGCGACCGAGTTTGGGACGCGGCTGAGTCTCTCGCTCGCAGGAAAACGACGTCTCCCCCGAACGAAGGATCCACCGAACCGTATTCCGCGAGATCTTCAGATCGCGGGCGATCTCCTTGACCTATTTACCGGGGCTGGGTGTAGGCCGTTGATAGCTAGCAGATCGCGCTTGGAGCTGTGAATCACGGATTCTACAATTCTTATATGTGCCTTATGTATGCCCCCTATGGGTCGAGCCGCGACGGTCGACTACGGCCATTATCGCGGCACTGCGAGTACCTGTTATTAGTTCCCCCAATAGGGGTTACACATGGGCGACGCGAGGAGAACGTCCTTGGGTCGAAACGCGCCATTCCCGAACCGCAATCGCGAGCGGCCCGCGCCTAGCTAAATTTCGTCACCGGCCGCTATCACCGGCCGCGGGTCGAAACGCGCGTGTTTCTCTTCATCGACATGGAGGGATCGACCGCATTCGCCGAGCGGCTCGGCCCGCTCGCCCTTCACCGCCTGCTCAACCGCTTCGTCGTCGATCTCACCGAACCGATCGCAGGGGCGCGCGGTGAAATCCACAGCTACGTCGGCGACGAATTGATAGCGACCTGGAAGCTCGACGAGGGGATCGCACACGCTCACTGCGTCGCCGCCTGCTTCGCCGCGAAGGATCGACTCGCACGGCTCGCACCCGAATACATCAGCGAATTCGGCGCCGCCGCGAATTTCCGCGCCGGGCTGCATTGCGGTCCCGTGGTCACCGGCGAGATGGGGTCGTTGAAGAAGGAGATCGTTTTCCTCGGCGACACCGTCAACACCACGGCCCGCATCCAGGAAATGTGCCGGCAGACCGGCGAACGCGTGCTCGCGTCCGCGGACGTGGTCGATGGGCTCGAACTGCCTCCCGACGTCGCCAAGCGCTCGCTCGGCGGCCTACGGCTGCGCGGCAAGGAAAACGATGTGGCGCTCTATGCGGTTGATGCGAACGAAGGAGGACGCGGTGCGGTTCGCCACCCGGGCGAAGCGGGGGCGATAGGGGCCCGAGTTCTCCCCTCCCCTCCATACGAGGAGGGGCCGGGGCTGTGGCTCTTCGGCGCCGTGCTGATGGCGCTCGAGGCTCACGGCAGGGGGAGCGCCCCACGCCGATCCTCTCCTTCCCACTAGCCTTGCGGCGAATCAATGTGCAATATCCGGGATCAACGGCTTTGGTCCAGCCCAAAAACGCTGGCAGTGGAGAGACGCCCTGCGCTCCCGCCCGAGCGGGAAGGTTCGATGCACGAAGGCGCTTCCAAACTCGACGCCACGCTGACAGCCGACGTTGCTTCGGTCGCCAAGATCGACGCGGTGGGATCGATTCTCGAAGTCGTCTGCCGAACGACCGGGATGGGTTTCGCCGCGGTGGCGCGGGTTACGGAGGACCGTTGGATCGCCTGCGCCGTCCGCGATGAGATCGCCTTTGGGCTTTTGCCCGGCGGCGAGTTGAGCGTCAAAACGACGATCTGCGACGAAATTCGCGCCAGCGGACAGCCGGTCGTCATCGACCACGTCGCGAAAGACGAAAAATTCCAAGCCCACCACACGCCGGCGATGTACGGTTTCCAGAGCTATATCTCGATGCCGATTTTTCTCGCCGGCGGTTCGTTCTTCGGCACCCTCTGCGCGATCGATCCCCGGCCAGCAAAGCTGAACAGGCCGGAAATCATCGGCATGTTCAAAAACTTCGCCCAATTGATCGCATTCCATCTGGAGGCGCAGGAGCGCGCCGCGCGACAGGACGCGGCGCTTCTCGGCGAGCGCCAGACCGCCGAACTGCGTGAGCAATTCATCGCCGTTCTAGGCCACGATCTTCGCAATCCTCTGGCTTCCGTCGAAGCCGGAACGAGGCTGCTGCTGCGGCAGAATCTCGATGAAAAATCGGTCGCGGTGCTCGGCCAGGTGCAAAAGAGCACGAAGCGAATGGCAGATCTGATCGGCGACATGCTGGATTTCGCGCGCGGACGCTTGGGCGGCGGGTTCTCGCTGAACCGCGATCCCGCCTGCCTGTTGGGTCCCGTTCTCGAACAAGTGGTCGACGAGTTGCGAGCCGCATGGCCCGATCGGACGATCGAAACCTCCTTCGCTTTGGAGCATCCCGTCGATTGCGATCCCGCTCGCATAGCTCAGCTGTTGTCCAATCTCACGGGCAATGCGCTGAAACACGGAACAGGGACTGTCAAAATTCGGGCGGGCGCTGGAAATGGCATTTTCGACCTCGCTGTGGAAAACGAAGGCGACCCGATCCCGCGACACGTCCGCGAGCGTCTGTTTCAACCGTTCTTCCGCGTCGCGCGCCAATCCGGCTATGAGGGCCTCGGCCTCGGTCTTTACATTGCATCGGAAATCGCCCGCGCGCATGGCGGCGCTCTCACGGTCGAATCCAGCGTTCCTGTGACGCGCTTTACCCTTCGGATGCCGCTTCGCGCGCCTGCGGCAGCCTTGCTGTAGACGCGGTCGCTGACCGCGCCGGTTCCGCTTGGTCGACCTCAAGAAAATGAGGGGTTCTACGACGGCCGCGCTCAGCGAGCG
This sequence comes from Roseiarcus sp., assembly GCA_049287975.1. Taxonomy (GTDB): domain Bacteria; phylum Pseudomonadota; class Alphaproteobacteria; order Rhizobiales; family Beijerinckiaceae; genus Roseiarcus. Next base: position 5,281 of record JBAQGU010000550.1, on the reverse strand, counting down.
CGGCTACAGCGCCGTCCTTCGCCAAACCTTCATTTCGACGCCATGTTCCGGGTCCAGCGGGATCGTTTCGCTCAACGTGAGGCCGGCGTCGGCGAGAACGACTTCCGCAGACACGCCGCGCTCGGAAGCAGAGAACACCTTCCGTCCGCCCGGCAGCAGGACGCCGTAGGCGCGCGACATGTGGAAGGCGTCGTAGCCGATGTCGAGGAAAAGGTCGAACGCGCCCTGGCCGCCGCATACCGCGATTTCGCCGCCGAACGGGAGTATGCGCGCCGCGACGTCTTTCCAACCGACACGCGCCGGGTTCCACCACAAGGCGTCGACTCGCTTGTCGAGCGCCTCCACCGCCGCCTGCGAGATCACGAGGCGGCTGTCGCCTCTGACGTTGGGCTCGAATTCATGGCTGCGCCGGGCGAGTACGACGAGGTCTGAGCGCGCTTGCGCGCGCTGGTAATATTCCCAATCCTTCTCATTGCGCAGAGAGAGGGGGGTGAGTCCGTCGGCGGCGGCGATCATGTCGTCGTCCGAGACGATGGCGTAGCCGTGGATTTCGATCGGGCGGACGCGGTCGGCGGTCATGTTCGGCACCCAAAACCTGGCATTGAAGCGGGACGGTCCGGTCACTGTAGCGCAAATCGACTCAAAAGACTCGCGCCCTCACCCCAACCCACTCCCTCGAAAGGACGTTCGGAAGAACGCCCGTCTTTCGACGGGCTGTGGCGGGAGAGGGGGTCCTGAGCGGAGTTCGTGCATTCTGTGTCGAAAAGCACTATATTCGATTCTCGGAGATCATATGCCCGGAACGCCCCGCCTCACCGACGCCGAAGTCGCGGAAATTCGCCGCCGCCGTCCCGCGATGCGCGCCTCGCTCGCTTGCGAGGGCCTCTATCTGCCCGACGAAGTCGAGGCCTTGTTCGATCAGCTGGAAGCCGAACGGCTGCCCCCGGACGAACGGGCCGCGCGGATCATCGAATTCCATCGCGCCAAGCGCCTCGCGAAGGCGCTCGCCGCCGTGTGAAGCCGCACCCCTATTGCTACCCCGGCACGAACGTCTACCGGAACAAGTTCGATATCCGCGACGCGAAGGAGTTGGACGAGATCGAGCGCGATCTGTCCGGCGATCGGTTGTTGACGCTTCCCCACGCTGCGCCGATCACGCCCGCCGGCTACCGCGCTATTCACCGATACCTCTTTCAAGACCTCTATGATTGGGCAGGACAGTACCGTCGGGTCACGACTGGACGCGGCGCCGCCGCCTTTTGCAGGGCCGAATTCATCGAGTCGGAGATGAGCAAGCGTTTCGCCGCCATCGATGCCGAACACGATTTGCGTGGCCTCGCCGCGGACCGGTTCGCGGCGCGCACGGCCGAGCATTTCAACGAGTTGAACGCGATCCATCCCTTTCTCGACCGCAACGGCCGAACGCAACGGGCCTTTCTGGAGATATTGGCCGAGCGAGCCGGTCATGAGATCGACTTGGCGAGGGTCGATCCCACGGCTTGGAACCGGGCTTCCATCGAAGGTTTCTACAAGCTGAATCACGAACCGCTACGCGAAGTGATCGCGGGCGCGCTTTTCAGCGGCGCCCGCCGCGGCTGAACCCTCACTTGACCGGCGCGAGCAGGCCAAACACCGCGCCTTGCGGGTCCAGCGCCTGCAAGGCCCACTGGCCGCCGGGAACTTGATGCGGACCATTGAGCACCTGTCCGCCACCGGCCTTCACCCGCGCGGCCGCGGCGTCGGCCGCCTCGACGTTGATGTAGTATAGCCAGTGGGGCATCGGCATCTGCGGCGTCTTGGTCATCATGCCGCCCGCCATCGCGCCATCGATGTTGAACAGTTGATAGACACCCATCGGCCCCATGTCGAAGGTATCGGCCTTGGTCCAGCCGAACAGGCCCGAGTAGAACGCGAAGTCGGTTTCGCGATCCCCGGCGTGCAATTCGCGCCATCCGAAATGTTCCGGCTGGGACGGATCGTGCGTCGGCGCCATATCTGCGCTGCCCTTGAAGATAATGAAAGCGGCTCCGTGGGGATCGCCCACGACGGCGAAGCGGCCGATGTTGGGAATGTCGGACGCGGGGCGATAGATCGAGCCGCCCGCGGCTTTCACTTTGCCGGCCGAAGCATCGACGTCGTCGACCGCGATATAGCCCATCCACGCTGGTCGGGCTCCCATTTTGGCGGCGTCTTCCGGGATCGGCATCAACCCGCCGACCATCGTATCCCCCGCCTTCAGCACCGTATAAGGTTGATCGTTCATCTCGTTGGGCGCGAGCGTCCAGCCGACGACTTTCTTGTAGAAGGCTCCCGACCCTTCCATGTCGAGAGACATCTGGTCGTACCAGACGAATTTACCAAAAGCGCTCATGACCCTTCCTCCTGATTTGGCCCGAAGGCCCGACGAAGCTTGGCGATGTCCAGCTTCTTCATCTCGAAAATCGCGCGCATTACCGTTGCGTTCGGGCGGCGTCGCCGCTCTGGAACATTTCGGGTAACGCGCGCGGCACGATCTGCCACGGCACGCCGAATTTATCGGTGACCCACCCGCGTTGCATGGCCGTTCCGTCCGCGCCCAACCTCTCCCAGAGTTCGTCGACCTCGTCCCGCCCATCGCAATTGACGGTCAGCGAATCGCCTGATTGAAGCGGAATTGCGGCCCGCCGTTGAGCGCGAGGAATTGCTGGCCCTCTCGATCTCGAACAGGCACGTCAATGCGCGACCGCCTGCTCGGCCTCGAGGTCGAACCAGAGACAGGGCGTTATCTTCTGTGCGCTCGTCATTGCAGCCTCCTCTCCTCAGATGCTGCCCCCGCCGTTGCGCCGGACGCGAACAGACCCCCGAGATAGCGCCTGAGGTGGTCGAGGCAGTCGGCGGCGACCACGGCGCCGTGTTGCGCCTTGGCGAGGATGAAGGCGCCCTGGATGACGGATTGGGTGAAAAACGCCAGGCTCTCCGGCGTCCACTCGGCGTCCGGCGCATAAAGCGCCTTCGCCTGCGCGATGTCCTGGCCGACAAAGGCAGCGTGTTCGCCGATGTAGCGGTCGCAGGCGGCGCGAATGACGGGATGCGTCTCATAAGCCTCCTGCACCATCGTGCCGAGCAGGCAGGTGAACTGCGGCAAGTCGCCTTGCAGGATCGCCTTGCGAAAATCGACATAGCCGAGCACCCGCCCGCGGGGATCTTCGAGGTTGCGAAACGCCGCACTCTCGAAAAGAGTTTCCGCGCGAGCGGCGAAATGCGCCGCGGCGGCGACGGCGCAGTCCTCTTTGCTCCGGAAATGATGAAAGAAGCCGCCCTTGGTGAGGCCGGCTCGATGACAGACGTCGTCGACCGTCGTCGCCGAATAGCCTTGCGCGCGGATCACGTCGACGGCGGCGTCGAGCAGCCGCATCCGAGCGTCTGTCCCCTGGATCGGCTCGACTCGCGACGTCATGGCGCCCTCGGCAAGTGAGGCATGAATGCCGTCTGCATACCAACCAGTCGGTATCCAGTCAAGCGCTTCATGCGGGAGCAGGTGCAGCGACGGCGGCTACTCCCCTCCCGTTCTTACGACGTTCTTACGGGGACCGAGACACCGACGCGATTTGCGTTTCCGGGAAAAAACTTCGCGGCGGCCCATCGTGCCTTCGTCGGAGATCGTGCTACTCTTGCTGAACGATTGGGCATCGCAACTCCGCGACGCCGTCGAGGTTCAGGTTCGCGACAACGGCGCCGGCATTCCCCAAGAGATCATGGACAAGCTGTTCCAGCCTACTTCACCGCCAAGCCGACCGGGGAAGGCGCCGGTCTCGGCCTCTCGATCAGCTATGAACTCGTCACGGCGCAGCACCGCGGCGCGATCACGGTCGACAGCCGCCTCGCCGAGTTCGCCAAATTCACCGTCCGCCTGCCGCGGCGTTCGGCCGCCGCGCCGGCGATCGCCGCGGAAACGGATGTAGAATCATGACCGTCAGCCTCTTGGTAGTCGACGACGAACCCGATGTCCCCGCGCTGTTTCGCCAGCGGTTTCGGCGTGAGGCGAAGGAGGGCGCCTATGTCCTGCATTTCGCCCATTCCGGCGTGGAGGCGCTCGACCGGCTCGCCGCTGAAATCCAACCCGAGCCGATCGTGATCCTGTCGGACATCAACATGCCGGGGATGGACGGCCTTGCCTTGCTTCGCGAGATAAAGACGCGGCGGCCGGAACTGACGGTCATGATGGTGACCGCCTATGGCGACGACGAACGGCGGCGGCGCGCCGCCGAATGGGGCGCCTGCGAATTCCTCGCCAAGCCGCTCGATTTCGATCTGCTCAAACAGCAGCTGCGCCAGCTGTCGCGCGCTTCCTGATGTCCGCGGCCAAGATTCTCGCCGTCGACGACGAGCCGGATTTCGAACAGCTGATCCGGCAGCGCTTTCGCCGCCAGATCCGGGCCGGCGAATACGAATTTCAGTTTGCGCGCGACGGCGCCGAGGCGTTGCGCGTGATAGCGGCCGATCCCGGGATCGAGCTCGTGCTCTCCGACATCAACATGCCCGTGATGGACGGATTGACGCTGCTCGCCAGGCTTTCGTCCGACCTGCGCGCGGTGATCGTTTCGGCCTACGGCGACATGTCCAACATCCGCATCGCGATGAACCGCGGCGCGTTCGACTTCGTCACCAAGCCGATCGACCTCGCCGACCTCGAGCTGACGATCCGCAAGACGCTCGACGAGATCGCGCGCTTGCGCGAAATTCGCCGCCAGCGCGACGAGGCGCAGCGCATGCGCAACAACTTGGCGCGCTATTTCTCGCCCAACGTCGTCGAGCTGCTCGCCGGGCAGGACGAGCCGCTGGGACCGGTGCGCCGTCAGGACGTCGCGGTGCTGTTCGCCGATATCGTCGGCTTCACCGCGCTCGCCGAGACGATGACGCCCGAAGCAGTGATGGAGACGTTGCGGGTTTTTCACGGCCGGATGTCCAGGGAGGTGTTCGCTTGCGGCGGCACGCTCGAGAAATTCATCGGCGACGCGATGCTGGCGACCTTCGGCGTGCCGCACCCCTCGGACCGCGACGCCGGCAATGCGTTGCAAGCCGCCGGATCGATGCTGGCCGCCCTCGACCGCTGGAACGACGAACGGCGTTCGGCCGGCGCGGCGGAGATCCGCATGGGCATCGGCGTCAATTATGGGCCGGTCGTGCTCGGCGATCTCGGGGGCGAGCACGGCATGGCCTTCACCGTGATCGGCGACACCGTCAACGCGTCGAGCCGGCTGCAGGATTTGACGCGCGTGCTCGATACGCCGCTGGTGGCGGG
>JBAQGU010000549.1:0-5215 GCA_049287975.1 Roseiarcus sp. | reverse complement strand
TGGATATCATGCTTGTTGCAGAGATACTGCATGATCGCGCAGCTCTCCCACATCACGCCCTTCGGCAGATGGTCGGCCTCCATCATCGGCGTCAGATGGGCGGGGTTCTTCGCCATGAAGTCGTCCGAACGCGTCTTGCCGTAGACGTCGTCCTCGGTGAAATCCAGCTTCGCCGCGCGCACGAAAACGCGCGCCGACATGTTGTTCACGCTAGGCTTGATCACATGCAGTTTGATCGCAGACATAGTTCCTCCTTTTAAGATCCCAGGGAGACGCCCCAGACCAACCAGGGCGACTTCGCACAACCAACTACCACACTCTCCGTCATCGCGAGCGAAGTGGGATCTCGAGCAGCGGCTCAGTCTGGATTGCTTCGCTTCGCTCACAATGACGATGTCCAAGTCAACGTCGATAGGGGTTCTTCGGACTTCGATCGGCCGACAGACTCTTTTGCGACCGCGCGACCAGCATCTCGATCGCATCAGCCAGGTGCGTCTCGCCGATCGCCCTGTCGCCGCGCGCGACGCGCAACAGATGCGCCTCGAACAGCACGTCGGCATGGGTGAAGCCGTGGGGCGGTTCGAACTTATAGCATGAGAGCTCGATCAACAGCCCGAGCGGATCCTCGAAATAGATCGCGTCGAAGATCTGCCGGTCGCGCACGCCGGTGTGCTTGATCTCGCGGGCGTCGAGGCGCTTGACTGCCTGCATGAATACGGCGCGCGAGACATTGAAGGCGATGTGGTGCACGCAGCCGGGCTCCGTCGGCGTGCGCCGCGGCATCGGCTTGCGATCCTCATTGGTGAAGATCGTGATCAGGCGCCCGTCGCCGGGATCGAAGTAGATGTGGCTCTCGAGCGGACTGTCGAGATTCGGCTGCTCGAAGATGAAGGGCATGCCCAGCAGCCCCTCCCAAAAATCGATCGAGGTCTGCCGATCCGCGCCTACCAGCGTGACGTGATGGAGGCCTTGGGTCTGAAGTTTTTCCATCGTCCTCTCCTATCGGGTTTTTTCGACCAGTTTCGATTTGTATTCGCTGCGCGGCAGGCTGCCTGCGGGCGTCAGTTCGATTTCGGTTGTCACCACGAGCTTGTCGCGCAGCCGCGCCCGAATCCGCTCCGCGAGGCCCTCGCCGCCAGCGCCCGGCGCGATCTCGACGCGCACGGGCAACGGCGGATCCTGCCTCACCCCCGCGGCGCGCGGCCGGATCATGATGACGCCCGTGACGTCGGGCGTGAATTCGTTCACGACTTCCCGAACCGCCGAGGGAAACACGTTGACGCCGCGCACGATGAGCATGTCGTCGGTGCGCCCGATGCAGCGCACGCGCGGCGCCGTGCGACCGCAGGAACACACGCCGACGCTCAGCCTGACGTGATCGCGGGTGCGGAACCGCAGCAGCGGCGTCGAACGATTGACGAGGTGCGTGAGCACGAGTTCGCCCATGGCGCCGTCGGCGATGGGCAAGGCGGCCCCGCTCACGGGATCGATCAACTCGAAGTGCACGAAGCCGCGGCCGCTGAAATGCATGCCCGCCTTGGCCTCGCATTCGCCCCAGAGCGAAACCGAGATGTCGCCGATGCCCATCGCCTCGGTGACGCTGGCGCCCCAAGCCGCCTCTAGCTGGGCGCGCATGGCAGGTTCGCCGCCGCCCGGTTCCCCCGCAACCATCAGGCGCCGCACGCTGGAGCGGGCCAGGTCCATGCCGCGCTGGCGCGCCCATTCCGCCAAGTGCAGGGCATAGGAGGGCGTCATCGCCGCGACGGTCGGCTTCAGGAGATCGACCGCCGCCATCAGGCGCTCGGTGTTTCCCGTGCCAACGGGAATGTGGCAGAGGCCCAGCCGGTCGAACGCGCCGAGCGCGGCTCCGGCGACGAAGGGGCCTGCATTGTAGGTCGAGACGATCCGCTCGCCGCGCGTCAGTCCCGACGCCGCGTAGGAGCGCGCCGAAGTGCGCACCCAGACCTCGAGATCGGACGCGGTCAGGGGAATGTAGCTAGGCGTTCCCGTGGTGCCGCTGGTGGAATAGATGCGCACGATTTCTTCGCGCGTCGCAGTGCAATGGGTTCCAATCGGCTGCTCGGCGCTGCGCGACTGCCGCAATTCGTCTTTCTCCGTGAGCGGCAGCGCCGCGATTGCGTCGAGGCCGCCCACCGCCCGTGGCGAGGCAAAACCCGCGCCCGTGAGCTTGTCGCGATAAAAGCGAGAGCGGTCGAACAGATACTCGATCTGCTGGAGATACAGCGGCCCGTCGTGCGCCGCCTGAGCGTCCCAAGGCGCCAATTCGATTTCGGGCTCGACCATGCTCATCGCCCGGCGTCCGATTCGTCTGATGTGTGCAGGATCGCCTCTTCGCCCTTCGCGGCGAGCAGGAAGCCGATCGGAACCTCCGCTTCCTCGCCCAGATGCGCGATGAGGCCGGCGGTGCGCGCCAGGATCGGGATGCCGCGAATCACCGCGGCGGGCACGTCGAGATCGCGTAGCGTCGCCGCGATCGCCATCGAGACGTTCATCGGCAGCGGCTTGCCCCAGGCCTCCGCGACCGCATCAGTCAGACGGGCCGCCGCTTCGACCGAGCGCCCGGCGGTCCCTCGTTCGCGCGCGAGCGCGATCATGCGCTGCTCGCGGGGATCGAGCGGTTTATGGAGGGGATGGCCGTAGCCCGGAATCGGCTTTCGCGCCTCGCGGTGATCGCGGGCGACGGCTCGCGCCGCCTCGTGCAGCGAGACCCCTGAATCGAGGCGGCTGAGAACCTCGTCGAGCAGTTTGCGGCAGAGGTCGGCGGCGCCGAGAATCACGGTCCCGCAACCCAGCACGCCCGCGGCGACAGCGCCCTGCAGCGCAGCCGGATCGGCGGCGAAGGTCATGCGCGCGGCCTGCACCGACGGGGTCAGACCATGCTCGGCGATCGCGATCAGGCTGAGATCGAGAAAGAAGCGCTGGTCTTCCGAGGGCAGTCGGCCTGTGACGAGCAGAAAGAAAAATTCGGTGAAACTGGTCTTGCCCATCAAGTCGGCGAGGTCACGTCCTCTGACCGTCACGTGATCGGGTCGCGCCGCGGAAATCGCCGTCGCCGCGGCGCCGCGCTTGCCGATCATCATGCCCGCCTCCCGCGCAACGAGCGATTGCCCGCCTCTCCATATTGTAGGACAAATAGCAGAGCCGCCGCTGGCGTCAACGGCGATACCGGTGAGGCCACGAGCGACTTGCGTGCTATGTAGGAGCTTTGCTCTCTCGGGAAGGCGAAGTGGATGGTTGAGCCCGCGGCCGCGTTTCCCCAAATCGACGCCCCGGAGGCGCCGCCCGCGCATGGCGCGACGGTCGCCCATATCGTCGAGCGGCTTCGGGGCGACATTCTCGCGCGGCGGCTCTCGCCGGGAGCGCGCCTCGTCGAAAGCGACCTCACGATGCGCTTCGCCGTGAGCCGCGGCCCGGTGCGCGAGGCGCTGCGGCGCCTGGCCGCCGAGGGCTTGATCGAACACGCGCCGCATCGAGGGGCGCTCGTGCGCCGGCTTTCGCCGCGAGAAATCCAGGAGCTCTTCCAAATCCGGGTGGAGCTCGAATCGCTCGGCGCCCGGCTCGCCGCCCAGGCCGACGATCCCGGCCGGCGCGCGCGGTTCTCCGACGCGATCCGGCCCATCTTCGACGATTCGCCGCGCAACGCCTGCGAATATCTGGCGGAGAACGCCGCGTTTCACGACGCGATCCTGACCCTCGCCGACAACAGGCAGCTGCGCGATCTCGCGATGCGCCTGCAATTGCCGCTGATCATGGCTCAGGTCGGCGAGGTCCTCACCCCGAAAGTCCTGGAAGCCTCGGTGCGCGAGCATCGCGCCATCGCCGCAGCCATCTGCGAGCGCGACCCTCGAGCCGCCGAGGCGGCGCTCCGCGCCCATCTCGAACGCGCCGCAGCGATGGCGGTCACGAGGCCCGAGGATTGACTGTGTCGCCCTGCGATTGCCTCGCTCCCCTGCCCGCGCCACAATCGGTCATGTCCCGCACCGAACGCCTGTTGTCGCTGATCGAGATCCTCCATCGCCATCGCGCGCCCGTCAGCGGCGCGAAGCTCGCCGAGGAACTCGGCGTCAGTCTTCGATCGCTCTATCGCGACGTGGCGACGCTGCAGGGCCAGGGCGCCACGATCGAGGGGGAAGCGGGCGTCGGATATATTTTGAAGCCTGGCTTTCTGCTGCCGCCGCTGATGTTTTCGGAAACGGAAATCGAGGCGATCGTGCTGGGCTCGCGCTGGGTCGCAAAGCGCGGCGACAGCGAGCTGTCGACCGCGGCGCGCAACGCGCTCGCCAAGATCCTGACCGTGCTGCCGGCGGATTTGCGCTCCCACGCCGAACTCTCCGCATTGATTGTCGGTCCCGGCGAACCGATCGCCGCGGGCGAGCGGGAGATCAGGGCCATTCGCAAGGCGATACGGGCCGAGCGCAAGCTCTCGATCACCTACCGCGACGGCGCCGCGCAGGCGACGCGCCGAACTATCTGGCCGTTCGCGCTCGCCTATTTCGATCGTGTGCGTGTGGTCGCCGCCTGGTGCGAGCTGCGCGACGGGTTCCGGCATTTTCGCACCGACCGGATCGACGCGCTCGAGGTCGTCGACGAGCGCTATCCCCGGCGCCGCGCGGTCCTGCAGAGGGAATGGCGTGCCGCCGAGGGCGTCCCGCCGCAGTGAGCGACGCGGTCGAGGGACCTCGGCCCCCTTCGATCGCCCGCAGTGCAAGGTCGGATCGGGGTGCGAGAACTCGACCGCGATTTCGTCGAGCGCCCCGGCCCTATCGCCCTGCGACAGGATGGCGACAATCTTGCGCGCGGACGTCCGTCATGTTAGTTGCCGCGACGATCCGATGCGCGAGGCGGATGCGCCTTGAAGGCGCGGCCCGGAGAGGTGGCAGAGTGGTCGATCGCGCCGCACTCGAAATGCGGAGTGCGCGCAAGCGCACCGGGGGTTCGAATCCCTCCCTCTCCGCCAATGGATGTCGCTAAGCAATTGATTTACCTTGATTATTTAACAGCCACCGGCCGCCTGCCCTAACATTTGCCCTAATTTGTGACCGCCAGTCTCCAGATGCTCTCGGAATATCCCCCGGGGCCATTCAATAAACAGAAGTTGAACTGCGCCCTTAAACCGAGACACAACGAATCTGTGACATGGCCTTTCTCGGAGGCGACATGTCAAATCATCGGGTGCGTTTATTTTCGACGACGT
>JBAQGU010000548.1:0-3512 GCA_049287975.1 Roseiarcus sp. | reverse complement strand
ACACCACGCGGTCGCCAGTCTTGGCGACCTCGGCGAAGAGCGCATTGACCAAAGTGGTCTTGCCGGTCGACGTGCCGCCGGCGACGAGGATGTTCTTGCGTTCGCGAACGCCGACGCGCAGCAGCTGCGTTTGGGCCTCGGTCATGATCCCGGCCGCGACATAGCCGTGGTGCGTGAATACGGCGACCGCCGGGCGGCGGATTGCAAAGCAGGGTGCGGCCGCCATAGCCGGAACCAGGCCCTCGAAGCGCTCCCCGCTTTCCGGCAACTCCGCCGAAACGCGTGGGCTACCCGCGTGGACCTCGACGCCGACATGATGGGCGACGAGCCGGAGGATGCGCTCGGCGTCGGCCGCCGAGACGCGGCAGCCGGTGTCCTCCAATCCTCCTGACAGCCGATCGATCCAGAGCCGGCCATCGGGATTGAGCATCACTTCGACAATGCTGGCGTCTTCGAGATAGCCGGCGATCGCCGGTCCAAGCGCGGTGCGCAGCATGCGCGCACCACGGGCGAAGGCTTCGGATCGAAAGGGAATGGCGGTCAACTGGAGCCCCCCGCTATCTCGCCTCATTGAGGCGATGGATCAGCGGGTCGACTAAAGAGAGGCGAAAACGGGGAAGAGCAACAACCTCAAGAGGAGGGTAGGGCCATGGCGTAGAAAGACAGGAAGACGGCGGATTCGAACGCTATGACGACCCGGGCGATTTGGCATTCGCCGATCGCGCGGGATCGACGTCGACTACAACCTCATCCGAAAGCGTCCGCCCGCGTGCCAATCGCCGGCCCAAGGCTTCCACGAACCCCTCATACCGCTCCCGGCCTTTCGCCTGGGCGGCGGCCAGCGCCGTGTCGGGCAGGGGCGGCGTGCTGGTCAGCCAGAAGCGCACGAACACCGCCAACGCTTCGTTCGAAATCGTGACGTGGCGTTCGAGCCGCTCGAGATGCCTCGTCATCCGATCGAGCCGCCGCGCCAGCGCCGCCTCCAGGCGATCGGCGCCGTCGGGCGAGAGGTGTGAGGCGAGGGCCGCCTCGACGACCAGCGCCTGCGGCACGCCCTTCCTTGTGGCATAGTCTGCGAGCTTGCCGGCAAGGTCCGGCGGCAGGCGGAACGTGTGCTTGGTGCGCATCGAACGTTACATCCGCAAGTCGTCGCCGGGATCGAGGGGGACCTGCAGGACAGCGTTCCCAAAATTGCGATGCATGACACGGAAGCGCTGCGCCTCGTCGTCTGGTTCGTCTTCTATCGGCTCGAACTCGTGGAACGGGATTTTCTGCGCCGGCGCCATCTCCTCATGCTCCGGTAGCTCCGGCTCACGACGAATGCCTCCGTTGGCTGGATCCTCAATCGTGGCGGCCGCCGGCGCCCCGACGACCGCGCCGGTCCAATCGGCTTGGTCTGTGCTCTTCGGAATGCTCGGGGGACTTGGAGCCTCGCGCCCGGAGAGGATCGGCGGCCGCAGGATGCGCGCCTTCATCTCCGGATCTTCAAAATAGCGCGCCTTCTTCGCTCGGATCGGATGACAGCCCGAGACCAATACGAGTTCATCCTCCGGTGGGAGCTGCATGACCTCGCCTGGCGTCAATAGCGGCCGCGCCGTCTCCTGCCGCGATACCATGAGATGGCCAAGCCAGGGACTCAGCCGATGGCCTGCATAGTTTTTCATGGCGCGCATCTCGGTCGCTGTACCCAGCGCGTCCGACACGCGCTTGGCCGTCCGCTCGTCATTGGTCGCAAAGCTCACGCGCACATGGTAATTGTCGAGGATCGAATTGTTCTGTCCGTAGGCCTTCTCGATCTGGTTCAGCGACTGGGCGATCAGGAAGCTTTTCAGGCCGTATCCGGCCATGAAGGCGAGCGCGCTTTCGAAGAAATCAAGCCGACCAAGCGCCGGGAACTCATCCAGCATGAGCAGGAGCCGGTGGGGGCGACCCTTCGATTCCAGCTCATCGGTCAGACGGCGGCCGATCTGGTTGAGGATCAGGCGGACGAGCGGCTTGGTGCGGCTGATGTCGGACGGGGGCACCACCAGATAGAGGCTCGCGGGCGCCTCCCCCTCCACGAGGTCCCGGATGCGCCAATCGCATTGCCGCGTGTCGGCGGCTACGACAGGATCGCGATAGAGGCCGAGGAACGACATGGCGGTCGAGAGGACGCCGGAACGTTCGTTGTCGCTCTTGTTGAGGAGTTCGCGCGCAAAGCTGGCGACGACGGGGTGTACACCGAACTCGCCTAAATGCGGCGTCGTCATCATTGCCCGCAGCGTTGTCTCGATCGGGCGGCGCGGATCCGACAGGAAATTGGCGACACCGGCGAGCGTTTTGTCCACCTCGGCGTAGAGGACGTGCAGAATCGCGCCGACGAGAAGCGAATGGCTGGTTTTCTCCCAGTGATTTCTACGCTCGAGCGCGCCCTCGGGATCGACCAGGACGTCGGCAATGTTCTGGACGTCGCGGACCTCCCATTCGCCGCGCCGAACTTCCAGCAAGGGATTGTATGCCGCGCTCAGCACATTGGTTGGATCGAACAGCAAGACGCGGCCGAAGCGCGCGCGCCAGCCGGCGGTCAGTGTACAGTTTTCTCCCTTGATGTCGTGGACGATCGCCGAGCCCGGCCAGGTCAGCAACGTCGGCACGACGAGGCCGACGCCTTTGCCGGATCGCGTTGGCGTGAAGCACAGGACGTGCTCGGGGCCGTCGTGGCGCAGATATTCGTCACGCCAGCGGCCGATCAGCACGCCGTCGCTTTCGAGAAGGCTGGCCTCGCGAACCTCTCGCGCTTCGGCCCAGCGCGCCGATCCATAGGTCGTGACGCGCTTGGCCTCCCGCGCCCTCCAGACCGACATCGCAATTGCGACAATAACTGCGGCGAACCCGCGCGAAGCCGCGATATAGGCGCCCTCGACGAAGATATCGCGCGCATAGGCGTCGTACGCGAACCACCAGAAGAAGAAGGCCGTGGGTTGATAGACCGCAAAGCCGAACAGTTCGAACCATGGTCGGCCGAGCTGCGGCTGAAAGGCCAGACGCCATGCGACCCACTCCGTTGCCGCCCAGATGAAGGCGGCGACGACGCAGCTGACGAGTAGAACCTGGCCCCAGAGTATCTTGGTCGCATGCATCGCGACCTAGGATCAGTCTAATGGAGCGGCGGAGAGCAAACTCGCATCTCCGGGCGGAGAGAATTAGGCCGCTCCGGGCTACGAATCGGACGGAGTTGGTTGGCGAACCTTCGCTCATCATCGAGGCGGACAGCAGAATGTCGGATCATAACCGCACTTGGCGGAAAGCGGACGCTCGCAAGCGTTCCGGAAGGTCAGCTTCACCTTGCCAGCTGGCATTAAGTCCTAGTCGCCCGAGTCGCTCAAAATTGGGGGTAGAGCCTCTTGAGTTTGACGCGGGCGTCGGCGGTTGTGAATTGCCAATCGGCTTTGGCGTGATGCTTGTTTCGATGGGCCTCCCAGGCTGCGACCTCGCGTTCGAGGGTTGACTTGTCGGGAATGCGCCTATTGAGG
>JBAQGU010000547.1:0-5169 GCA_049287975.1 Roseiarcus sp. | reverse complement strand
GGATGCACGGGTCAAGCCCGTGCATGACTGAGGGAGCCGAGCGTGGCGCCTATGTTCGCGCGTCAGCTCAGAAGTTGAAGTCCTTGACGTTGGCCTTGGTGAAGATGAACGGCGCGCCGAGCAGGATTTCGCTGCCGTTGACGACGCTGAGTTTGCCGAGCTTGCCGGCCGCGACCGACGCATCGCCCGGCTTCAGCTTGCCGTCGACGACGGCGCGCATGACGTAGGTGGCGGCGTAGCCGAGATCCACCGGGTTCCAAAGCACGACCGACTTCACGCAGTCGGCGTTGACATACGGTTTCATCGCGTTCGGCGTCGCGAGGCCGACCACTGCGACCTTGCCGCACAGCCCCGCCTTGGTGACGGCTTCCGCCGAAGCCGGGGTTGCGACCGACGTCATGCCGAACAGGCCCGCGAGCTTGTCGCCATATTTGTTGATCAGCGTCGTCGCCTGGTTGAACGACAGGACGTTGTCCTCCTGCGCCTCGACCGTCTCCAGCCACTTCATCTTCGGATGGCACTTGGCGGCGTAGGCCGACATCTCCGCGATCCAGCGCGCCTGGTTCGGCGTCGTGAACGTGGAGGTGACGATCGCGAAGCCCTTGTCCTCGCCGATCTCCTTGGCCATCGAGTCGATCATCGCCTTGCCGATGCCGTTGAACTCGGCCTGGTTGACGAACCACTCGCGCGCGTCCGGCGTCGAATTGGCGTCGTAGCCGACGACGTGAATGCCCTTCGAAAGCGCCTTCTTCAACACCGGCGCAATCGCGACCGGATCGTTGGCGGCGAACAGGACGCCGTCGACGCCGCGCGTGATGTAATTGTCGATGAACTTTATCTGTTCGTCGATCTTGGCCTCGGTCGGGCCGTCGGTCGTCACCTTGACGTTGCCGAGTTCCTTCGCCGCGTCCTGCATGCCCTTCGAGGTCGCGTTGAAGTAGCCGATGCCGATCAGTTTCGGCACGTCGACCAAAGTGATTTCCTTGCCGGCCTTGTCGGGCGCGCCGACCGCCTTGCCGCCGTCATAAGGCTTGGCCGCCACCGTCCCGCCGCCGCCGCCGGCGCCGCAGGCGAGCGGGTTGGTCGGCAGATCGTCCGCGCCGTCCCATTTCTCCGCGGCGCGGGCGCTCAGCCCGAAACTCAGGGCAAGAGCCGCCGCCGCAACACCAGTCATCAAGAGCTTCGTCATCATTTCCTCCTTGTTCGCCGCTCCGCGGCCCTTGCTCCGTCAACCGCCGAATTCACGGCGCTTTTGCAGAGAACTCGCCAACAACGTCGACGCGATCAGCACCGTGCCGATGACGATGATCGTCGCGTCGCCCTTCACGCCTGTGAGCGCCAGCCCGTCTTTCAGCAACTGGATCATCACGAGGCCGATCACCGTGCCCCAGATCGTGCCGGAGCCGCCGAAGATGCTGGTCCCCCCCAGCACCACGGCCGCGATCACGTCGAGCTCATAGCCGATGCCCATGTCGGAGCGCGTCGTCGTCACGCGCGAGACGAGCACCCAAGCCGAAACGCCCGCCATCAGGCCGGAGAGCGTATAGACCGCGAGCTTGATGCGATCGACCGGAAGACCGGAAAACCGCGCCGCCGTCTCGTTGGAGCCGATCGCGTACAGCGAGCGGCCGAACGTCGTGCGGTCGAGCGCGACGCCCGCGATCACGATCGCCACGCCCAGCAGCCAGAGCTGGGTCGGCGCGCCGAGCCATTGGCCCTGTCCCATGAAGTAGAACCATTCGGGATAGCCGCGCACCGAGCGGCCTTGGCTGACGCCCTCGGCGAAACCGCGGTACAGCGCGAGACTGGCGATCGTCATGATCAGCGGCGGCACTTTTACGCGGGTGATGAACAGGCCGTTGACGAAGCCGGCGAGCGCGCCGAGCGCGAGCGCGATCACGATCGCCCCGGGCAGCGGAACGCCGAGGTTCTTCCAGCTGTAGCCCAGCGCGATCGCGCAGAGCCCGACGACCGAGCCGACGGAAAGATCGATGCCGCCGGTGATGATGACGAAGGTCATCGGCATCGCGATCAGCCCGACCTCGGCCATCAGCCGGCCTTGGTTGAGCAGGTTGTCGAGGGTGAGGAAGCGGTCGTTGTAGGCGCCCAGGATCGCAAGCGCGACGATGAGCACCGCCGCCAGCAACGTCTCGTGCCGGGTGAGCCAGCGGGGAACGCGGCGCTCGGGCGGGGCGGCGGCGAGGCTCGTCATCGCTGGTCTCCCGCGACGCGCCGACGGCGGCGCAAGATGTCGGCGACGACCGTCAGCAGAATGAGGCCGCCCTGCACCGCGCGAATCCAGTAGGGAGAGATGCTCACGAACACGAGCGCGCTCGCGATTTCGGCGATCAGGATCGCGGCGAAGGTCGACCCGACGACCGTCCCGACGCCGCCCAGGATGCTGACGCCGCCGACGACCGCCGCGGTGATGATCGTCAATTCGAGATTGGGGGGGACGGTGGATTGAATGACCCTGAGCTCGGTGGCGAACAGAATCGCTGCGATGCCGGTGAAAAAACCGTGCAGCGCGAACACCATCACGATCGTGGCGCGCGGCGAAATGCCGCACAGACGCGCCGCCTCGGAATTGCCGCCGGTCGCATAGATCGCGCGACCGGGGGCGAAATTGCGCATCCAGATCGCAGCCAGGATCGTTGCTCCGATCATGATCAGCACCGGCATCGGCAGAATGCCGAACAGCTCGATGTTCGATAGATGGAAACCGTCGGGCAGATCGGAGATCCATCTGCCGCCTGTGACGCTGATGAGACCGCCCTTCAGGATCGACAACATGCCCAACGTCACGACGATCGCCGGAATGCGCAAGTACGCCACCACCGCGCCCTGCAACGCCATCACCGCGACGCCGACCACGATCGGAACCAACCAGGAGAGGGCGATCGGATAGCCCGCGACCGCCATCGTGCCGCTGATCGTCGCGAGAACGCCGATCAGCGCCCCGACCGAAATGTCGATGTTCCCCGAGATGATCACCATCGACATGCCGATCGCGGCGACCGCGACATAGGCGTTGCCGAGAAATATGTCGGAGAGGTTGCGCGCCAGCAGAAAACGCGGGTTGATCGCGCCCACGACGATCGCCAGAATGACGATCGCCAGCGCCAGCAGCACCTCCTGGGAGGAGAGCCGCCGCAGCCAACTCGCGCGCGACGCGACGCTCGATCCTATCGCGACCGCGCTCACGCCGCCGCCTCCATCGTCGCGCTGTCGCCGCCCATCATCGCCGCGCCCACCGCTTCGGGCTTGGCCTCCGCGCGGGTGAATTCGGCGACGAAGCGCCCTTCCCGCATCACGAGGATGCGATCGCTCATGCCGAGCACTTCCGGCAATTCGCTCGAAATCAGCAGGATTGCGACGCCCTGGCGTGCGAGATCGCACATCAGGCGATGAATTTCGGCCTTCGCGCCGACATCGATGCCGCGCGTCGGCTCGTCGAGGATCAAGAGGCGCGGATGGTTGGCGAGCCACTTCCCGAGCACGATCTTCTGCTGATTGCCGCCGGACAGCCGGCCCGCGACCTGCTCCAGGGAACTCGTCCTGACGCTGAACCGCTGGACCCCGTCGACAGCGAGCCGCCGTTCCGCCGCACGGTC
Organism: Roseiarcus sp.; assembly: GCA_049287975.1. Classification (GTDB taxonomy): domain Bacteria; phylum Pseudomonadota; class Alphaproteobacteria; order Rhizobiales; family Beijerinckiaceae; genus Roseiarcus. The sequence goes on along the minus strand of JBAQGU010000547.1, from coordinate 1,555 downwards.
GATGAAACCGAATCTGGCGAGCGACCCCAACGCGGCGAGCGAGAAATTGTGCAATACGCTCATCGGACGCACCAGACCCTGCGTCCCGCGATCCTCGGGCACATAGGCGACGCCAAGGTCGCGCGCCTGGCCGGGCGAGCGGACGACCACCGCTTTGCCGCCGATCCTGATCTCCCCGGAGTCGGCGGGGGTGACGCCGAAAATCGTCTGCGCGAGCTCGCTGCGGCCCGAGCCGACGAGCCCGGCGAGCCCTACGATTTCGCCGGCGCGCACCGTGAGGCTGACCCCGCGCGTGGCCAGTCTTCGCACGAGATCGCGAACTTCGAGCACGGGCGCGCCGATCGGCGCCTCGACCTTGGGAAACAGGCTCTCGATCGTGCGCCCGACCATCATCTGCACCAGTTCGCCCGCGTTGGTCTCGGCGACGTTGCGGGTGCCGACGTAGGCGCCGTCGCGCAGCACCGTGACGCGATCGCCGAGCATGAAGATCTCGTCCAAGCGATGGCTGATGTAGATGATGCCGACGCCGCGCGCCTTCAGCAGCCGAACGATCTTGAACAGCCTGACGACGTCGGGCTCGGTGAGCGCGGCGGTTGGCTCGTCCATGATCAGCAGCCGCGCATCATGAGACAGCGCGCGCAATATTTCGACGCGCTGCCGATTGCCGACGCTGAGCGAACCTACGATGCGATCGGGCGCGAGATCATGGATCTCGAGCGAAGCGAGCAGGGCCTCGGCGCGCTCGCGCATCGCGCGCCAGTCGAGGCGGCCGCCGAGTCCGCGCGGGGCGTGGCCCATGAAGATGTTTTCCGCGACGGTCAGTTCGGGAAACAGCAGCAGCTCCTGATAGATCGTCGCCACCCCGGCGCGCCTGGCGTCCTCGGGCAGATTGAACTTGCGCTCGACGCCATCGATCAGGATCCGGCCACGGTTGGGTGGAAACACGCCCGATACGATCTTGATCAGCGTCGACTTGCCCGCGCCGTTTTCGCCGAGCAGCGCGTGAACCTCGCCCCGCGCGACCGAGAAGGATACGTCGTAGAGCGCGCGCACGCCGGGAAACGTCTTCTCGAGGTCGCGCACCTCGAGCAGGGGCGGCGAGGCGGCGCCAGAGACCGCGCTCATGCGGCCGCCGTCGCATCGACGCCGATTTCGACGATGTCCACCGCTATCCCTGCCTCGCGCAGCATTTCGAGCGCCGCCGGCGGGGCGCGCGAGTCGGTGATCAGCCGGGCGACGCGCGAGAGCGGGCAGACGACGAGACTGCCGCGGGCAACGAATTTGGAGGAATCGGCGAGGACGACGAGTTCGCGCGCCCGGGCGAGCAGCTTGCGTTCCGCGCGCGCGACCAGCGGATGGCCCTCGATGACGCCCAGTTCGCCGACCGAGATCGCGCTCATGAACATGCGCGCGGCGGAATAATGCTGCGTCGCGTCGTCCTCGAACGGCGAAACGATCAATCTTTCCTCGCGATAGACCTCGCCCCCCGGCAGCGTGACGCGGCACTGGCTGTCGCGGATCAGCACTTCGGCGAGCGGGTAGGAATTGGTCAAGA
>JBAQGU010000546.1:0-8426 GCA_049287975.1 Roseiarcus sp. | reverse complement strand
TCGACGAGGACGGATGTAGAGCCCGAAAGAACCACGCGCCGCAAAACATTTCCATCATCAGGAGAATGGGGCTAGATATCTTGCGAACGCATCCAGCTGACATGTCGATCACGCGAAAAATGAACCTCGCGGCGTGGAGCAAAGAATTCCGGTATGATCTCTTTACTCATATGCGATAGCCCTGGAGGTCGAGGCCGCCCAGCGCCGTGCGGACGCTTTCCTCCGACGTCAGGTCGAACGGCAGCACGCGGCAGCCGGTTTCAGCCGCGAGGGCATCGAGTGCCTCGACGGACCGGCCGCTGGCGATGACGTCGGCGCCCGCGCGGACGAGATGGCGTACGGTCGCAGCGCCCATGCCGCCGCTGGCGCCTGTGACCAGAACCGTGCGCCCGTCCAGTCGCCACATCGGCGCTTCCTGGTTCGGCATGGCTCGCTCCCCTTTGCTTGATATCGCCAGCCCCCGTGCAGAGATGGGCAGGGAAAAAGCGCGCCAACCCGGCGAAATTTAACCAATATTTAGGTTTTCGCCGTGAAGCTGTTTCCTCATGACAGAACTGCTTCCCATAGCTGTAACTTCAATAGCCCTGTGGCTCACGCTGAGGGGGCTCGCGCGGGTCGAGGCGGCCGCCCACTCGCGGGCGCATCGTGGGCGCGACGACTAGGCGAGACCCGGGCGTCCTTCAGAATGGGGGATGACTCAGAAACGTCAGTGTCATGCCCGCGAAAGCGGGCATCCAGACTCGGCCGCGCATGCCGGGGCTCTGGATTCCCGCTTTCGCGGGAATGACACAACGGAGCGCGTCGTCTTCGGCGCTACTGCCGTATGAGCGACGCAACGCCGTCGCCTAGCGGGCCGTGAGCGAGGCCCACCGCATTTCTCTCGTTCTGTTTCCTAAGTGTCACGTGATAGGCCGCGCCGATCACCAGCGAAACGGAGCGACCGCTGACGCTCGCGGACGCGATGGGCAGCGGCGAAAAGCCGCGGATCGTGTAACCCACCACCTTGCCCTCAGCGATCGTGACCGAAACCGGTTCGTTGTTCAGCGTTCCGGCCCAGGTGCCGTCCCATGAGAGCTTAGATGCAGCCTGGGCGACTGCGCCATTCATCAGCATGAACGCCGCGCACGCAATAATATGTCGGAACCTCAATATCTCTCTCCCTTTCGTGGAACGACCGTCCGCAACCGCGACATGCGTGTGTGACAATCGCCCTCAATGGCTGTCTCGCGCCATTCCAGTTCAGCGCGTGACGAAGCCGCCCACGAAAAATGAAATGGCAAATCTATGAAGAGCCCGGCTACCAAAACGCAAATTTCGTCAAAGCGCTTTTCGACGCCAACATAGATTAACTGCGGGATATCGGGCGAACATGGCAAAAATGGGGTTACAAAAAAGCGCTCTCTTGTAGCTCAACGACATTTTACCGCGACACGTTACTTTGAACGCCGGCCGCACGGGCCGGCGCCGGCCCGAGGATAACGTCCGCCAGTTTCCCCTCGCCGCGGGCGCGGCATGCGCGCGCAGTCGAAACGATGCTGCATCACCGGAACGAAGACCCCGACCAGACCGGGCAGGCGGCCACTGGACGAAAACGCCGAAGTGGAACCTGTTCATCGGAAACTTGCCTATTGACATACTTGTAGCCTTGGCTACATTAAGGACAGCATCGACGACCGCCCCGACGGCGGACCGAGAAGGACGTTAGAGGCGAGATGAGCGAGAATGTGTTGAACCTCGGGCGATCGGGCATCCCGGGCTGCGCCGAGGCGGGCTTCACTCACGAGGATATCCTGCGGGCGCAGGACCGTCTGAAAGTGCTGAAGAGCCGCGCGGCAAAGCGATCGCTGCGGCTGCTCTGGCTGTTGGCGGGGCCGGGCATGCTGGTCATGCTCGGCGAGAACGACGGCCCGAGCATGGTCTCCTACGCGACCACGGGCGCGACCTATGGCATCGGCTTTTTCGCCCCCTTCATCCTGCTCACTTTCCTGATGGCGTTCGTGGTCCAGGAAATGACGGTGCGGCTCGGCGTGGCGACGCATCGCGGCCATGCCGAACTCATCTTTCAGCGCTTCGGCCCGTTCTGGGGCTATTTCGCCATGGGCGACCTCGTGTTCGGCAATTTGCTGACGCTGGTCACCGAGTTCATCGCGATCCAGGCGGGCGGCCTCTATTTCGGCGTGCCGTCGTGGCTGTCGGTCGCGACCGGCGTCCTGCTCGTGATCGGCTCGCTGGCTTTTCAGCGCTATGCGACCTGGGAGCGCGTGCTGATGGGGCTGGCCGTGTTCAACCTGCTGTTCGTTCCGGCGGCCCTGTTGTCGCATCCGGATGGCGCGGCGTTGGCTCACGCGCTCGGAACGTGGGGCCCGCTGCCGGGCGGCTTCACCACCGCGTTCCTCACCCTCGTTCTCGCCAACGTCGGGGCGACGGTGACGCCGTGGATGCTGTTTTTTCAGCAGAGCGCCGTCGTCGACAAGGGTCTGACGAAGGCGGACCTGCCACAAGGCCGACTGGACACCGCCATCGGCGCCGGGTTGGCCGCGATCGCCGCGATCGCGACCCTGGCAGCGACGGCGACGCTGTTCGCCGCGAAGGTCGACGTCTCGAATTTCGCCGACGGCGCCGACTTCGCCACGGCGCTGAAGCCCTTGATCGGCTCCACCGGCGCCACCCTTTTCGCGCTCGGCATGCTCGAGGCCGGGCTCGTCGCCGCGATGACGATTTCCACCAGTTCGTCATATTCGCTCGCAGAGACGGCAGCCGCGGCCGAAAAGTCCTCGGCCCGACATAGCCTGAACCTCGATTTCGCCAGCGGCCGTCTCTTCTACGGCGTGGCGATCGTCTCCACGATCCTGGCCGCCGGCGTCGTCCTGATCCCGGGCGCGCCGCTGCTCGCCATGACCCTGACGGTCAACGTCATCGCCACCTTGCTGATGGCCCCGGCGCTCCTGCTGCTGCTGTTGCTGTCAAACGATCGCGAGATCATGGGGGATCTCGCAAACGGCCCGCTGGCGAATCTGGCGGGAGGAACGATCACGGTCGCGATCGCCGTGGTTGGCGCACTCTACGGCGTCATCACGGCGTTCCCGAATCTGTTGGGCAAATAGGAGAGGCTCCGTGGCATACGACCCCGATCTGGTCAGCGCGCTCGAACCCAACCAGGTCGTGGCCGCGACAAAGCGGCCCTATCCGCGCCGCGTCCTCGGCCGAGGGGTGTTGGCGCTGCTGGTGGCGCTGCGCATTTATGTCGTGATCGCCATTCCCATCGTCGCCTACGCGTTCATCCACGCCCTGTCGACGCCGCAGTAACCGAGGCCTCGCAAGGCGGCGTCCGCTTCCGCCGTCGAGCCCGGCTGCGTCCCTAGCTGCGTGCCTCCGTTGGTCGAGAATGATGGTCGGCGGCCCGCCGCGTACCTCCAAAGGCTTCGCGCGCCACTGTAAGAATTTCCTCTGACAAGGCAGGATCATCGACCGCCCGGGCGAGCGTCAACGCCCCCACCATTCCGGCAAGCGTCGTGATTGCGCGCCTACGCCGGCTTGCCGCGGCGCCGTTCCTGAGTAGGCTCGTGAAACGGTCGAGCTGCCCACGCACATACGTCGTCAACGCTCCTCGAACGCCTTCGCCCTCGCGTACGGTGTCTGCGGCTAGAGCAGCGAGGGCGCAGCCACGCGCGCGATCGGCGCAGTGTCGCCCCGATAGGTAGTCGGACACGAGATCGTTCAGCTTGGTGTAGCGCCTTTGCTTCTCGACGCTGCGCTCCAGCGCACGCGTCATCGCCTCGGCGGCGAGATCGTCCTTCGATCGGAAATGCCCGTAGAAACCGCCGTGCGTGAGACCGGCGCCGCTCATGATCGCGTCGACGCCGACGCCGTCGAAGCCATGCTCACGAAACATCCGCGACGCGGTTTCCACGATCCGCTGGCGATTCTCCGCCGCCTGCTCCCGGCTCACCCGCATCTGTCCCTCTCTTCCTCTCTGGCGCACCCCTTGACAGGATATATGACGACTCCCATTTATTAAAATAGATGTCGTTCGTCATTTATCAGAGATGCACGGAGACCTGGCGTGAGTAGATCTGCCCGCGACGCCGTCCTCGCTATCGGCGCATCGTCTAGTACCGGCGCAACTTTTGCGGATCGCCTCGCCCCCTGCGGCTACGATCTCGTCCAGGTCCCGCGAAACAAAGATCAGCTCGAGACCAACGCCTCACGGCTAGCTCGATTGGAATCGCGGCAGTTCCGGGACGGGAGCATAGGCCTGTTTGCCGACAATACGGCGCTGATTCCCGGAGGCTTCGCCGAACCCGGTAAGAGCACCCTGCCGCCTGTTTTCGCGCGTGAGTGCAAGCAACCCATTTCCTGGAGGATTCAGCAATGACAGCACCGCGCTCGGTCGTTCTATGCAGTCCCGTACGAACCGCGATTGGGACGTTCGGCGGCAGCCTCAAGGACACCGCCGCACCTGATCTCGGGGCTATCGCCATCAAGGCTGCTGTCGCGCGCGCGGGGCTCAGACCCGAGGAGATCGAGACGGCGGCCATGGGCAACGTCGTTCAGGCGGGCGCCAAGATGAACCCGGCGCGGCAGGCGGCGATCAAAGGCGGGTTGCCCGTCACGGTCCCGGCCATGACTGTGAACCGGGTCTGTGGCTCGGGTGTGCAGGCGATCGTGTCCGCGGCTCAAGAGATCCTGCTCGGCTCGGCAGATGTCGCGGTGGCCGGCGGCATGGAGAACATGGATCTGGCGCCGTTTCTGGTGGCCCGCGGCCGCTGGGGCTATCGCCTGGGCGACGGGCAACTCTATGACAGCGTGCTGCGCGACGGACTGAACGACGCCTTCTCCGATCAGGCGTCGGGCTGGCACACCGAAGACCTCGTCCGCGAGTTTCAAGTCGATCGAGAGGCGCAGGATCAATGGGCGCTGCGCTCGCAACACCGTTTCAGCGGGGCGCAGGCCTCCGGCAAGTTCAAGGCCGAGATCGTCCCGGTCGAGCTGTCGGGGCGCAAGGGGCCGACCGCGTTTGAGGTGGATGAACACAACCGCCCAGGCACGACGCTGGAGGCGCTGGCCGCGCTGAAGGCCGCTTTTCGCGAGGGCGGAACGATCACGGCTGGCAACGCGCCCGGGGTGAACACCGGCGCCGCCGCGATTGTGCTCGCCGAGGAGACATGGGCCGAGCGGCGTGGCCTCGCGCCGGCGGCTCGGATCGTTTCCTACGGCATTGCCGCGGTTGAGCCCGGCATGTTCGGCCTCGGCCCGATCCCGGCCGTCAAGCGGGCGCTGGATCGTGCAGGTTGGAGTCTCGGCACGGTGGAGCGGGTCGAGATCAACGAGGCCTTCGCAGCCATCGCCATTGTCGTTGCGCGCGACCTCGGACTGCCGCAGGACATCGTCAACGTTGAAGGCGGCGCCATCGCCCATGGTCACCCGATCGGGGCGACCGGCGCCGTGCTCACCACCCGCCTTATTCATTCGATGCGCCGCGATGGTCTCAAACGCGGCATCGTCACCCTGTGCATCGGCGGCGGCCAGGGCATCGCGCTCGCGCTCGAAACCATCGCCTAAAGTCGGGTCTGAATCATGAATCACTCGAGCGAGCACTACCTGGAAGATTTTGCGGAGGGACAGACATTTGGTTCGGGCCGGCTGCGCATCGACAAGGAGCGGACGCTTGCGTTCGCGGCCGAATTCGATCCGCAGCCCTTCCACCTCGATGAGGCGGCGGCGCGCCGCTCGATTTTCGGTGGACTGACCGCCAGCGGTTGGCACACCGCCGCCGTGACGATGCGGCTGCTGGTTGAAAGCGAACTCGAGCCGGCTGGCGGCCTCATCGGCGCTGGCTTCGACGAGTGCCGCTGGCCGCGGCCCGTCCGCCCCGGCGACGAGTTGCGCGTCGAGTGCGAGGTGATCGAGGTGCGACCGTCAAAATCGCGTCCGCAGCAGGGCCTGATCAAGCTCCGAACCACCACTCTCAACCAGGATGGCGAGGTCGTGCTACCTATGTCGCGAGCCTAGTCGTGTTGCGCCGGGAATCATATTAGTTGGAGCAACGGCCATGGACAAATTGCAGGGAAAAGTAGCGGTCATTACTGGTGGCTCCACAGGAATAGGGTTCGCTGCGGCGAAGCTCTTCGTCGAAGAGGGAGCTTACGTCTTCATCACGGGCCGTCGCCAAAAGGAACTCGACGACGCGGTGAAAGCTATCGGCGACAATGCCACCGGCGTCCGGGGAGACGTCTCCAAGTTGTCTGACCTTGATAGGCTCTACGAAACCGTCGAAGCGGAAGGGCGGCGAATCGACGTCGTCTTCGCCAATGCCGGCCTCGGTGAATTTGCCGCCTTGGGCAGCATCACCGAGGAACATTTCGACAGACTTTTCAATATCAACGTGAAGGGAGCGCTGTTCACGGTGCAGAAGGCCCTCCCGCTCTTGAATGATGGGGGCTCCATCATTCTCACCGGCTCTGTCGCCAGCGCCAAAGGGACGCCAGCGTTCTGGGTTTACGGCGCAACCAAGGCTGCCATCCGCAATTTCGTGCGAGCTTGGACCATCGAGTTGAAGGACCGCCGCATCCGCTCAAATGTCCTCAGCCCGGGTCCGACCGAAACACCGTTGGTTGACCGTCAACCTCCCGAGGTTATTGCGAGGATTGTATCGACCATCCCGATGGGACGCATGGGCTCTTCGCAGGAGATCGCCAAGGCCGCGCTATTCCTTGCTTCAGATGATTCCAGTTTCGTCACGGGCATCGAACTGTTCGTCGATGGCGGGAGGGCCCAAATCTGATCGGAGGCATGGACATCAACCAACTCCGGACGCCAACAAACGAAGTCCAGGTCAATCTGCGGTGTCGCAACTCGTGGTCGACCCGGACAGGTCAGTAACTTTATGGAGAATGGCGATGCGCGCGATCGAGGCAAAGGATTTCTCGGGCTATGCCGGACTGCGGCAGATCGAATTGCCCAAACCGCTAGCAGCAAAGGACAGAGTGCTGATCCGCGTAACGGCGGCCGGCGTCACGCCGCTCGAATACACGGTCCTATCCGGTGGACACCCTCGAGCCAAGCCGCCTCTGGTGCTCGGCAACGAGGGGGCGGGTGTCATTGAGGACGCCGGCGACTCCGGTCTGGCGGTCGAAAGCCGCGTGATGTTCACAGGGCCCTACGGCGTCGGTGAGAATGGCGCGTGGCAAGAATGGCTGCTGGTGAGACCTGAACATCTGGCGCTCGTGCCGGATGCGATCGACGATGTCGTCGCGGCCAGCATCCCAGTGGCCTATCTGACGGCGCAGGCAACGCTGACGCTGGCCGGATTCAAGCCGGGCATGACGGTGCTGGCTCCGGGGATCGGTGGATCGGTCGGCAACGCGACCTATCAACTCGCGAGGGCGCAGGGCGCCGGCAAGGTGATTTCGACGGCCGGCAGCGTGGCGAAGGCCGCTAAGGCGCGCAAGCTCGGCTTCGAAGACGTGGTCGACCTGTCCGAAGAAGGCCTCGCCGAGGGCGTTCGCCGGATAACGGCCAGCAAAGGCGTCGATATCGTCATCGAGAGCATCGGTGGCGGCGTGACAAGTGAGGCCTTGAGCAGCCTTGGTCTCGGCGGCGTGCTGATCACGCTGGGCTATTCCGCCGGGCGCAAGACCACGATCGATGTGACAGACCTGATCTGGAAGCGCGCGCGGATGGCCGGTTTCTCGCTGTTCGCCCAATCACCGACCGCGATCGCCGCCGCGTGGCGGGACATCCTCCCGCTGATCATCACCGGATCCGTCAAACCTCTCGTCGAACGGGTCTATCCCGTCAGCGAGGCGGGTGCCGCCTTGCGCCATCTGATCGAGGATAGGCCGTTTGGCAAAGTCGTCCTGATGGGGTGATCGACATGGCACACGTCTCTCCGCGATTGAAGCTGGATGTGAGGGTTCCCGCAGAAGGGGGAATCGAACTCGGGGCTTGGCTATTCCTCCCCGAAGGAGATGGTCCCCACCCCGCGATCACGATGGCCCACGGCTTTGCGGGGACCAAGGAACACGGTCTCGAGCGCTTCGCTCGGGCATTCGCCGCGGCGGGCTTCGTCGTGCTTGTTCACGATCATCGCAATTTCGGCGCGAGCGGTGGGGATCTCCGCGGGGACATCGATCCATGGCGACAAATTGCAGACTGGCGTCGCGCAATCTCTTACCTCGAGGGACGCCCGGAAGTTGATCCGGCCCGTATTGGTCTTTGGGGCTCCAGCTATGCCGGCGGCCACGCTATCGTGCTTGGCGCGACCGATCGGCGCCTGCGCTGCGTCGTTGCCCAGGTTCCAACGATCAGTGGTTACGAGCAGGGCTTGCGGCGGGTTTCACCTGATGCAGCGCCAGCATTGGAGCATGCCTTCAATGAGGACGAGAGAGCCCGGTTGCGTGGAGAGCCGCCACGTCGGCAGGCAG
>JBAQGU010000545.1:0-4857 GCA_049287975.1 Roseiarcus sp. | reverse complement strand
GCGCAAGGCGGTCGGAGGTCGCGGCTCCTCCGCTCCCAGCCGATTCTATATTTCTTTTTCGTAAAGATGTGTCGAGGGCGATCCTCCGGCTCTTGTGCGCGACGGATGGGTGGTTAATTTTCCGTGTTCCGTGATCAAGAACGTGACATTCATGCAACAAGTGGTGAGGAAGTGTCGAAGTTGGGCGATCTTTGTGTCTTTTTCTGTTTCAGATGTTGGCCTACTTGCGTATGGTGCTTCTCGTGAACGGGAGCTTCCCGGTCGCGAGTCGGATGGCGGCGTCCAACAGCCCGGGGGGTTCTCGTGCCAGACGTCAAAGTTCGGGTAATCGGGAAGAGGGGCGCTGAAAACCTCAACTATCGGCTGCGTAGCGGGTCGGCGGAAGAGGGGCCGAGGTTTCAACCAACTCCCAGGTCAATTCTTACTGGAGGTCAAAAATGACGCTCATGAAGAGCCTATTGCTCGGGTCGGCCGCAGGTATCGTCGGCATCGCGAGCGCGCAGGCCGCCGATCTTCCCACGAGGAAAGGCGCACCCGCCGCGGAATACGTCAGAATTTGCAGCATCAGCGTGAACGGCACGCCGGTCGTCGGCTGGACGCTGCCCGGCTCCGACACCTGCTTCAAGCTCACCGGTTACGTCACCGGCCAGATTGGCGGCGGCAACATAAAAGACGGCCAGCTGTTGGCATATGGCCCCGGCGCAAGCATTCCCCTTTCAAACGGCCTCGGCCCCATTCTCGTTCCAACCGGCATGCAGGTGACGACGCCGACCAGGGGCTTGGAAGCGGCGGGATCGACCGGTCGTCCGGATTTCGGCTGGAACACCCGGCTGAACTTCGGTTTCGACGCGGTCTCCAACACGGCTTACGGCCCGTTGACGGCGCATGCCGAAATGCAATTTGAAAATTCCAACGGCTTCGGTAACGATGTCAGCAATCCGTTGGGAGGCAGCGCGGCGTATCTCAATCTCGCCTACGTCACCTGGGCCGGCATCACGGCCGGTAAGGCGCCTTCGTTCTATTCGTTCACCGGCGGCGGCGCGGGCTGGTATAACTTCTTCTCGCCCGACCAGCAGGGCTTCAACCAGCCCGACCTGTTGGCCTACACCGCTGCGTTCGGCGGCGGCTTCTCCGCCACGATCGCCGCGCAGAGCCCCGGCAGCAACGGCGGCAGCGGCGGCGGCACGGACCAGAACGGCGTCAGCGGCAACCAATACGACGGCCTGGGTAGGGGCTTTGACTATCAATACAACGGCCAGAGCATTCCAGATTTCGTCGCCAACCTGAAGGTCGTCCAGGGTTGGGGGTCGGCTCAGATCTCGGGCGTCGGGCACTATGTCGACGTCACCGGCTTCAATGGACTTGAGCAACGCGTGGAAGGCTGGGGCATCGATGCAGGCGTCTCCTTCAACATCCCGCAGTTCGGCGTGGGCGATAAGTTCCTGGTCACCGGCACTTATACCCAGAATGCGGCTTGGTACTCCGGTTTCCCTGACGCTATGTTTGGCGAACTCGGCGCAGTCAGCGGCAACGGCCAGCAGATGGCCATCGCCGACACCTACGAGAATCCGTCGGGCAACAGCTTTGCGAGACCAGATATGTGGACGGTCTCGGCCGAATTCGACCATCACTTCTCGCCTCAATTCGTCGGTTCTCTCGAGGGCAGCTATGGCCAGGTGAGATGGCAGAACACGGACTTCAGTTCGGTCGTCTCCAACAGCAACAGCTGGCTCGCCGGCGTGGTCGCCCACTGGTTTCCGATGGGGAATTCGAGTCTCGATTTTGAGTTTGAAACGCTCTATATGAACAGCCAGACCCAAACGCCGAATGGCTTTATCGCCGGAGCGCCCGGGTCGGGCTTCAACACGACCTTTCAGGGTCGTGGCGATGGATTCGAAAGTCGCTTCGAGGTCACCCGCAACTGGTGATCGCCTAGCCCGGTTCAGAAACCGAAACCCCGGAGCGAAAGTTCCGGGGTTTTTTCGCACGTGAGACAGCGCTGAGATTCCACTTCCCCGTTGGTCGCGAGAATCGGACTGGCAGGGGCGGTTGGCAGGCGATCCGCAAGCAGCGTTTCGTCGGCGACGCGCGGCGGGCGAAGAAGAAACGCCTTCGCGCATTCAGCCCGTTTCGCCCCGCGCCCGAGCCCCCAGGCGCGCCAAATAAGCGAGAGCGCGGTCGCGCAGGTCCCTGAGATAGGCGAGCGCCGATTCGCGATAGGGCGCAACGAGCCGACTCGCGAAATCATGGAGCGTCTGGAATTTTTCATAGGCGAGTACGAACCAAGGCAACGTCATCAGCTTCTCGCGCGTGAGATCGAAGATCGCCGCGAGGAGACCCAGCCCGACCACCTTGATGAGGATGTACCCGACCGCGCCGGTCAGGAAATGCCCCGTCGCCACTAGAAAAATGCAGAACAGACTGCCAAACTCGTTGAAGAGCAGCGGGACGCCGAACAGCACGAGCGCCACGATCGCCGGCAGACGGTTCACCTGACGGCGGACCGCAGCCTTGAACGCGTTCCACGGAATCCGCTGCGCGAGCCAGCCGACCGCGGCGACGACGCTGCCCCAGATCCAGGTTTCGAACAGAAAAACGAGCGCGAACGTGATCACAAGCAGGCGCGATGGCCTCGCCTCTTCCTTCACGCGTCCAGGCCTCCGACCGGTCGAGCCGGTACGGTGGCGCCTATTCGTGGCGACATCAAGCCCTGCGGCGACGCAGGCTCGACACAGGCGTGGGCCTCGACCGCGCTTCTCTCCTCGCGACGCGAAGTCGGGGAATAAGCGCCGTCGCCTCGGAGGGATCGACGCGCCTCTCTGGAAACCGAAGTAGAACCGAAACCCTGCGTGTTGCAAATCGCGCTCCCGTAATCCGGGAACGAGGCGACCGCCGCCCCGAGCTCGAACGGCGAATCCGAACGGGCGACCTTCCGCCGCCAACTCGGGCTCGTTGGGCGAAAGGCGGGGAAGCCAAAGCGCGAATCTTTGCGTAGGGCGCGACGCTTAGAGTTGAGTGCTGCGTTCAGTTTGGTATGCTCGTCTGCGCATTTGATCTGGGGCTCGACACGCGCATCCACGGCGCGGCTGGTCCGGAGAAGTCAAGCGGGTTCGTTCTGCCCACGCAGCCATGCTGTTCAATACTACGATGAAGCATTTCAACGCCGTCGGATGCGCCGGGACGCGGATCGGTTTTGCGCCGAATTCCCTGCCCGCTCCCTGCTCGCGCGAATCAATTCCGCGCGGCGAGCCGCCCGGGAGCCGACAGTCGGGAACCCGGCATGCTCGAAAAACACGCAATATACTCGCGACCGCCATGCGCGTCCCCGGACCTGATCCGGGGACGCGCATGACGGGCGGCGGTCCTGACTTTTGCGCGTCGCCCAAGTCCCATGAGATCGACGACGATGTCGACCTCGAGACCGTGAACGAACTTCGCGATGTCCCGATCGCACAGCCCGCAGACGTCGTGGAATTGATCAAAGGGCTCGGTGAGCCGCGCGCGGATTTCGCTGTTGTCGCCCCTGATTCCCCCAGGACGTCCGTCCGCGCCCTGCTAGGCGCCGCGCGCTCGGCGAGCGCGGCCACACGAGCGCGGCTACACGAGCGCGGCGAATTTTGCTCGGGCGCCGCATTGCGGCCATCAACGCTCTGTTAACCACGGGTCGCGATCTGGGCGGATCGCGCGGATCGCGGCAAGCATCCATCAAGGTTGATGGAACCTTTCTTAACCGGCCGCGGCCTAACTCTGCCTCGCGGGGCGCATCGTCGAGGAGTATCGTTGAAATGACCGGACCGAGAACCCTACGGGCCTTTCCCATCGTCGCCATAGTCGCGATCGGGCTCGCACTCGGCGCTTGCGCCCACAACACCGCCGAAGACCTCAGCGGCGCATATGGGGCGGGAGGAGCTGCGGGGCCGGGCAGCGTGCAGGAATTCGCGAGCGCGGTCGGCGACCGCGTCTTCTTCGAAACTGATCAGACCGAATTGACCTCGGCCGGGCAGGCCACGCTCGACAAGCAGGCGGCGTGGCTCAATCGATATCCGCGCTATACCTTCACCGTCGAAGGGCATGCCGACGAGCGGGGCACGCGCGAATACAATTTCGCGCTCGGGGCGCGGCGCGCCGAGACGACCAAGAATTACCTGATCGCGAGGGGCGTCTCGGCCTCGCGCATCAAGACGATCAGCTTCGGCAAGGAGCGCCCGGTCGCGGTTTGCAACGACATTTCCTGCTGGTCGCAGAATCGTCGCGCGGTCACGGTGCTCGCGGGCGCGGCGGGAAGCTGAACGTCGCGCGCGGGCCCCTAACTCGCCTCATTTTTGGCCTTCCGGCTTCCCTATGATATCTCCGCTTCGCGTTCGCGAGTCGGACGCTCTCGGGCCGGCGAAATGGGTTTTGCATCGATGAGATTGATCGGTTCGCGCCGCGTCGGCGCTGCGCTTTTCGTACTCTGGCTGAGCGGCGTTGGCGGCGCGGTCGCTCAATCCAACCTTCCGCCGGGCTCCATTCCCCTCGACTCCGTCGACTCGGGCGACCCTGCGGCGCTGGTCGTGCGCATCGATCGTCTCGAGGACGAACTACGCCGCGCCAACGGCCAGATCGAGGAACTGCAGAATCAGAATGTCCGACTCCAGGAGCAGTTCAAGCGCTTTCGCGAGGACGTCGAGTTTCGCCTGAGCGGCGCCAAGCCCTCGGGCGGCGCCGCGGCGCCGCCGCCGGTCGCGCTTTCGGAGCCGCCTCCGGTGGTCAAACCGCGCAAGGGCGACGCCTTCGATCCCGCGCTCGATCCAAACGCCCCCGGCGCCCCCAGGGTCATCGGCTCGACGGCCCCGAGCGCGCCGCTCGGCGCGCCGC
>JBAQGU010000544.1:0-2262 GCA_049287975.1 Roseiarcus sp. | reverse complement strand
ACGCGCGCCCTGACCCGTAGCGCCGGCTCGGCGCCGCCGTAGAGATCCTGGGCGTATAGCGCCTTGCCCTTGGCGTGCGCGAGAAAATCCGCGAAGAGCGTGTCGAAATTCTCCACCGACATGGCGTTGTTGTTGTCCCACCACACGATGGGATCGGTCTCGGCGTCGCGGACGACAAACTTGTCCTTCGGACTGCGGCCGGTATGCACGCCAGTGTCGGCGACGAGCGGCCCGTGCTCGGCGATTTGCGCCTCGCGGCGCTGCAAGGCGTGTTCATAGAGTTGCGGCGCCCCGAGGTTCCAGTGCAGGGCGGTCAGGTCGCGAAAGCCAAAACGGTCCGCGCCGAAGTTTCTATTGTACTCGCCCTCCTGGATCATCATACGCTCCCGCCGTTGCGTCGGATTTTGGAAATCTGACAATCCTATGCTGGCGCTCCCGACAGTCAACTCTCGACCGAGCCGGAAAAGGATCGAGCCGCGGCAAACAATGATCATGCGGCGTTTCGCGACGCATCGAGCCCTTGCTCGCCCGCCCTCAATTTGCCAGATAGAACGCTTCTCATAAATCTCCTCCCGCCCAAGGCCAGACCCATGCCCGCTTATCGCTCCCGGACCACCACCCACGGTCGCAACATGGCCGGCGCGCGGGGTCTCTGGCGGGCCACCGGCGTCAAGGATGGGGATTTCGGCAAACCGATCATCGCGATCGCGAATTCCTTCACGCAGTTCGTGCCGGGCCACGTCCACTTGAAGGACATGGGGCAACTCGTCGCGCGCGAGGTCGAGGCCGCGGGAGGCATCGCCAAGGAGTTCAACACGATCGCTGTCGACGACGGCATCGCGATGGGGCACGACGGAATGCTCTATTCGCTGCCGTCGCGCGAGATTATCGCCGACAGCGTCGAGTACATGGTCAACGCCCATTGCGCCGACGCGATCGTCTGCATCTCCAACTGCGACAAGATCACGCCGGGCATGCTGATGGCGGCGCTGCGGCTCAACATTCCCGTCGTGTTCGTCTCGGGCGGGCCGATGGAGGCGGGCAAGGTCAGCGCGAACGGCAAGATCAAGAAGGTCGATCTGATCGACGCAATGGTCGCCGCGGCCGACAGCGCAGTCAGCGACGAAGAAGTCAAGGAGATGGAGCGCTCGGCGTGCCCGACCTGCGGCTCGTGCTCGGGCATGTTCACCGCTAATTCGATGAACTGCCTGACCGAGGCGCTGGGTCTGTCGCTACCCGGCAACGGCACTATCGTGGCGACCCACGCCGACCGTCGCCAGCTGTTCGTCGAAGCGGGCCATCTCATCGTCGATCTCACGCGCCGCTGGTATGAAGAGGACGATGCGAGCGCGCTGCCGCGCACCATCGCCAATTTCCAGGCGTTCGAGAACGCGATGACCCTCGACATCGCGATGGGCGGCTCGACCAACACCGTGCTGCATCTGCTCGCAGCGGCGCATGAGGGCGAGATCGACTTCACCATGGCCGACATCGACCGGCTTTCGCGGCGCGTGCCGGTGCTGTGCAAGGTCGCGCCCTCGGTGGCCGACGTGCATGTCGAGGACGTGCACCGCGCGGGCGGCGTCATGGGCATCCTCGGCGAACTCGACCGTGCGGGGCTGATCAACCGCGAGGTTTCGATGGTGCACGCCGAGTCGATCGAGCATGCCCTCTCTCGCAACGACATCAAGCGTTCGGCCAGCAACGCCACGCGCGAATTCTTCGCGGCGGCGCCGGGCGGCGTGCCGACGCAAGTCGCCTTCAGCCAGGCGTCGCGGTACGAATCGCTCGACGAGGACCGCGCGGGCGGCGTCATTCGCGATTCCGAGCACGCGTTCTCGCGGGACGGCGGGCTCGCGGTGCTCTACGGCAATCTCGCCGCGGACGGTTGCATCGTGAAGACGGCGGGCGTCGATTCCAGCAACCTCGTGTTCGAGGGGCCGGTGAAAATCTACGAAAGCCAGGACGACGCGGTGCTGGGCATCCTCAACGGCGGCGTCGTCGCGGGCGATGTCGTGGTCATCCGCTACGAAGGCCCGCGTGGCGGCCCGGGCATGCAGGAGATGCTCTATCCGACGAGCTATCTCAAATCGAAGGGGCTAGGCAAAGCTTGCGCGCTCGTCACCGACGGCCGCTTCTCCGGCGGCACCTCGGGCCTCTCGATCGGCCACGTGTCGCCCGAGGCCGCCGAGGGCGGGGTCATCGGCCTCGTCTCGTCCGGCGACCGCATCGCGATCGACATCCCCGCGCGAATGATAAAGC
>JBAQGU010000543.1:0-6127 GCA_049287975.1 Roseiarcus sp. | reverse complement strand
GTTTAATCTGTCAGGTATCTACCCGGTTCATACCTCGCGACGCCCCGAGGCGCTGGAATAGATACTTACGTACGTCCCCGGTCATACCCTAATAGCGACCCCAAAAGTCAATACGCACGGGAACAGGCGTACCCAAAACCGGCCGGGCGCGGCAGCTCAAATAGGACGTCGGAAAATCTTGCTCCGCGATGTTCGAGCGAATAGGAGGGGGAATGGCGTTCAAGAAACCGACTGCGTCTACGTCTGCCCCCGAGAGTCCTGATCGACTGTTTCGCGACTTGCCGCGCCGGAAGCACGCGAGCCTGTACGATCATCAGGGCCAACTGCTTCGGAACTACACATCGACTGCGATCGAAGTGTCCGATGTCGCGTTGCAGCTTCCGACCGGCAGCGGAAAGACGCTGGTAGGGCTTCTGCTGGCCGAGTGGAGGCGCAGAAAGTTTCAGGAGCGCGTCGTATATCTTTGCCCAACGCGACAGCTTGTCAACCAAGTGGCCGATGAAGCCGTCTCTAAATACGGCCTTTCGGTGGAAGCCTTCATCGGCTCGGCGAGAAATTACTCTCCCGCTGCCAAGGCCGCCTATACCGGCGGCGAGCGGGTCGCCGTTACCAACTATAGCAGTCTGTTCAACACCAATCCATTTTTCCGAGACCCCGAAGTTATCATCGTCGACGACGCCCATGCAGCAGAGAATTACATTTCCGCCCACTGGACAGTCCGCATAAGCCGCCTTGAACCTGCGGACGCGGGGCTCTTTGCGGCGGTGGTCGGGGTTCTCAAAGGGGTGCTCCCGGAGGACACGTACCGCGCACTGATCGGCGACTGGCAAGGCGTTGACGAGGGCATGTCGGTAGACAAGGTCCCGGCGGACAAGCTCGCAAGCATCGCGAGCGAATTGCGCGCCGCGATTTCCGAGAACGTCGATGGGCTCGACCAGCGCCACCCATGGAGCATGATTTCCGGGCATCTACAAGGATGTCAGCTCTATGTTTCGTCGTCCGAGGTTTTGATCCGGCCTTTGATCCCGCCGACCTGGACGCACGCTCCGTTCGTGAACGCGAAGCAGCGGATTTTCATGTCTGCGACTTTGGGCGCAGGCGGCGACCTGGAACGTCTGACGGGCCGCCCAACGATCAAGCGATTGCCCATCCCGGATGGTTGGGATCGGCAGGGAATCGGCCGCCGCTTGTTCCTCTTTCCTGACCAGTCTCTGAAGGAGGATGAGATTCCGCGGTTGCGGCGGTCACTCATGCAGGTGGCTGGACGAAGTCTCGTTCTCACTCCGAGTGATAAAATCGCGGCCGAAATAATCAATGACATAAGATCGACCATTAAGTTTCCAGTGGTCTCCGCGACCGATCTGGAGGCAAGTAAAGCCGGCTTCGTCGGAGCAGAGAAGGCGGTCGCCGTGGTTGCTAATCGTTACGACGGTATCGACTTGCCAGACGACGAGTGCCGCCTTTTGTTTGTTGAGGGGTTGCCTCGTGCCATCAATCTCCAAGAACGATTTCTGATGAACCGGATGGGCGCGAACCTGCTCTACCACGAGCGAGTGCAAACTCGGGCTCTCCAGGCAGTTGGTCGGTGCACGCGCGGTTTGAAGGACTTCTCTGCCGTCGTTGTGACCGGAGAAGATCTGCCCAACTACCTGACTAACAGAAGGCGTCGTAAACTGCTTCACCCTGAGCTACAGGCGGAGTTGGAATTCGGTGCCGACCAATCCAGGGAAATGGACCACCGTGGTTTCATCGAAAATTTCGAGGTCTTTCTTGAGCAAGGAGCAGAGTGGGAAGAAGCGAACGCGGGTATCCTTGCAGCGCGGGACAAAGCAACGCAGGACAAGCTTCCTGCTATGGATGAACTCGCTGCGGTCGTGAAGGACGAGATCGCCTGGCAAAAAGCCCTATGGGACGCAGATTACACCAAGGCATGCGAAGCGGCCCGGGAGGTCTTAGGGGGCTTGAATGACCCAGAACTGCGCGGATATCGGGCGCTCTGGCACTATTTGGCCGGGAGCGCGGCGGAACTCGCGGCGGGAGCGGGCGATTCGGCTCTCGAAATACAGGCGCGAGTTCAATTTACCAAGGCGAAAGAAGCGGCATCGGGCATTCCATGGCTGGTGGCTCTCGCACGCGGGTCGCGGAACGCACCAGCAATCAAAGAGCAGGACGAAACCACTGTCATGCTGCAAGTTGAGCGCCTTGAGGTGCATTTGCAGAAGCTTGGAACGCTTCACAACAGAGCTTTCTCCGCTCGGGAGAAGGAAATTCGCGACGGATTGGGGTCCGGAGCTGCGTTTGAGCAAGCGCAGGTTCTACTTGGTGGGCATCTTGGTTTCGAGGCCGGTAAGCGCGAGGTTGATGCCTCCCCCGACCCGTGGTGGCGGATTGGAGGCGTGGTCATCGTTTTTGAAGACCATGCGAACGCCCTGGGCGCAACCTCCACAATCGACGCGACGAAGGCGCGACAGGCTGCGTCTCATCCCGACTGGATAAAGGAACATGTTCCGGGAGCAAAAGATGCGAAGATCTACCCCGTGCTTGTTACACCGGCCACGAAAGCCGAGGCGGGTGCTTTGCCGCACCTTGGGCGCGTCTTGCACTGGGGGCTCGCCGATTTTCGCGCGTGGGCTGAGCCGGCGCTAATTGCCGTGAGAGAGATGCGACGCACTTTCGTCGAACCGGGCGACTTGGCTTGGCGCGCCGAGGCGGCAAGAGCGTTAGCCGAAGTCCGGGCGGACGCGCCGGGTCTCGTCGCATGGCTCGCGGCGCGCCCGGCTCGGGACCACCTTATGGCCCTGAGATAAGCACAAAGTTCCCTTCAGAGCCTTGAAAACCGCTTTGTCGCTCTCAACCCCATCATAGCCCAGCACCTACCCCCTCCTGCTCCTCCACTTCCCGCCACCGCCCGCCTTCGGCCGGGCCTCGCCGCCGCCCCGTTTGTGAGGACCCATGTCGGCGTCGGTCGGCTTCCTCGCCCGGCTCGCCGGCATGTTCGCCGCCCGCCCAAACGGGCGCGCGCCGGCGTCAAGGAGCTTCGACGGGGGCGACGGAAAAATGACGGAATTTTTTCTTTTCAGAAACAGAAATATCTGCTAGGTTCGAAATTCTCGCGATCTGGATCGCTGCTCAATGAATGCGATTTATACCAAGCTGCAACGTAAACCTAGGCGAAGGGCTGAACGCTCGAGCGCATGGGGCGCCGGAGCGGCGGAATGCGGCGTTGCGGCGTCTGGAATACGGCTGAACGGAGGCGGGAGACCACAAAAATTTGGAGCGACATCATTTAGGTTTTTTAGGCTTGCAACCTCTTGAAATCCCACAAAACGGCCAAAGGAATGTTTGGAAAAGCTTGGACAGAAACACGCTAGATTTGGAAAAGCTTGCCAAAAAGCTTGGGGCCCGCCTTTGTTTCGCCGCCTTTGCTCC
Organism: Roseiarcus sp.; assembly: GCA_049287975.1. Taxonomy (GTDB): domain Bacteria; phylum Pseudomonadota; class Alphaproteobacteria; order Rhizobiales; family Beijerinckiaceae; genus Roseiarcus. Next base: position 2,698 of record JBAQGU010000543.1, on the reverse strand, counting down.
CGCCCGCCGCGCGGGACTCGAACCCGGAGCCCGCTGAGCGGGGTTACGGTGACGCTTTACTCAACCCCTATTCATCGACTCGCGTTCGATTTGCTGTGAGTAAGGGGGTGGAGTAAAGCGTCACCGTTAATCGCGTAAATCGGAGGATCGCCACCCTGCGATCGTCGATGTCGCCGAATATCCGAACAAGATCATGCATCGTGCGACATCTTGCGCGAAGGCTGAAATCGGATCAAAGTCGAGCTGCTCGGGCAGCTACGAGGTCTCAACCAATACGCTGAAATTTGCATGACCGGAGGATGAGCGATGCGATCGTCCAGTGAGACGGAGGCCCTGTTCGCAATTCTGGGAAAGTCGGCGACACCGGCCGCGGCTGCCGCGATCGAGGCGTTGGCGCGAGATGGGAGCGATCGCGACCTGAACCGCGTAAATGCTCTCGAGTTTGCCGCCAAGCGCGAACTCGACGAGGAAGGCGTGATCGCCGCTTTCCTCCACGCCACGCGCCTCGGCCTCTTTGACATGGCCTGGAACGTGCTTTGTCCCGGCTGCGGCGGCGTAATGGACAGCAGCGTCACCCTCAAGAGTGTGCGCCAGGAAGAATATGCCTGCTCGCTCTGCGCCGCGGGTTACGAGCCGACTCTCGACGAAACCGTCGAGGTGACGTTCACGGTCAGTCCCAATGTGCGTCGTATCGCTGCGCACGAGCCGGACACGCTACCGATGACGCAATATTATCGCCAGATTTTCTGGGGTTCGGGAATTGACCTCCCGGACGATGCAACGCTCGAACGCAGCCTGGAGGAAGTCACTCTCGACCGCCTGGAACTGTCGCCCGGAGAGAAGGCCAGCGTCTCGCTTCGGGCGCCCGAAGCGTTCCTGATCGTATTCGATCCTGTCGTGCACATGGCGAAGTTCATCGACGTCAAAGGCGAGCCGACGCAAGAGCGCCAGTCGCTCACGCTATTGCTCAACAAGGAACATGCGCCAACGGGAACGGTGACGATCCGTCCAGGTCCCCTGCGCATTCAATTCGAAAATCGATCCAACGTTCGCACACTGCCCGCGGTGTTCATCGCCGACGAACGGCTCCATGCGCTGATGGGCAAGCGGCGACGCTTCCTCACGGCCAAACGGCTTCTGACCAATCAGACATTTCGCGATATTTATCGCACCGACGCGCTCGAGGTGGATCAAAGGCTGAAAATCACCAGCCTCACTTTCGTTTTCACCGACCTCAAAGGCTCCACCGAACTTTACGATCGGGTTGGCGATCTCGTCGCCTACGATCTCGTGAAAAGCCATTTCCGCGCGTTGCAAGAGATCGTCGCGGCGGAAGCCGGCGCCGTGGTCAAGACGATCGGCGATGCCGTCATGGCGACATTCCCAACTCCAGACCGAGCCGTCGCCGCGGCATTGCGGATGCGTGGCGCGATGAGCGATCTCGGCTCCGATCTCATCTTGAAGATAGGCATTCACGAAGGGCCGTGCCTGGCTGTGATGGAAAACGAGAGACAGGACTATTTCGGCCAGACGGTCAACATCGCTTCGCGAGTGCAGGGCCTGGCCACTTCGTCGTCGATCTTCCTCACCGGCCAAGTGGTCGACAATCGCGAATCGGCGCGAGTGCTGGATGACAACGGCATCACGCCCGCGCCCAGGGAGCGAGCCCTGCGCGGAATAGCCGGCCGCGTAGCCGTGTACGAAATCACCTGAGCGGTCGCTTGGGCGGCGCCGGGAATCTGTTCTGCTCAGACGGCGCCCAATAACTACCGAAACGATCGGGTCAGCGGCGACCCATCCGTCATTGCGAGGTGCCCTTGCGACGAAGCAATCCAGGGGCCACAACATGCAGGGCGCCAGCAACCCAGACGGTCGTACTGCGGCCCTGGATTGCTTCGCTTCGCTCGCAATGACGGACAGGGAATTAGCTGACTTGTTTCTGCGTGTCGCCTTACAGCGATATCGAAACGGGGCTTTCGCTTCTCCACTTACCGCCGGCTCGCCGGCATGTTCGCCGCGCGGCCGAACGGGCGCTCGTCGGCCCAGCCGCCGCCAAGCGAGTCGATCAGGTGGTGGTTTTCGCGAACGCCTCACGGAGGGCGGCGTTCGCGCGCGCCGGCCAGTCTTCGCCGCTCGCCTGGAGGGCGTCGGCGACGTCGGGGTCGAGGCGCAACGTGGCCTCGCGGCTAGCGCGAGACCGCGAGGTCCTGACCAGCTTCTCGCCGTCACGGATTTCCGCGCGCGCGAAGAAGGATTTCGTCAGCGTCGGCGCGTCATCCGGATCAGACCATGCTCGAGCGCCAGAGGCGGGCTTCGTTTTCATGACAATGCCTCATCGAAATGATCCGACGGCCCGTGGGAGTCGGCGTCCAAACCATGACCACGACTCGCCCATCGAGAACGCCCGCGGTGATGAAACGCGGCTCAGGGTAAGCTTTGCGCCTGTCTTCGACCGTTGCCGTTCGTCCAGAAAAGATTTTCTGCGCATCGGCGAAATCGAGACCGCGCTCCTCGAGAACTTTGTTCCGCTTATTTGGATCGAAACTGACTTCCATTCAAGAGCGCTCAATTTCGAACCGGGGCGTATGGCGCAGCACGTCGACACTACAGTTGCCTCCTACCTCCGGCTCCGCCACTTCCCGCCGCCGCCCGCTTTCGGCCGCGCCTCGCCGCCGCCCCAGTTGTGCGGCCCCATGTC
>JBAQGU010000542.1:0-1819 GCA_049287975.1 Roseiarcus sp. | reverse complement strand
GGGCGCATTTCGCTCGCGGTGGGCGTGCTCGGTTGCACGGTGGCGCTGTTCATCGGCGTCGGCTATGGCGCGGTCTCGGGCTATGCGGGCGGCCGGATCGACATGGCGATGATGCGTATCGTCGATGTGCTGTACGCGCTGCCGTTCATCTTCTTCGTCATTCTCTTGATGGTGTTCTTCGGCCGGCACTTCGTGTTGATCTTCGTCGCGATCGGGGCGGTCGAATGGCTCGATATGGCGCGTATCGTGCGCGGCCAGACACTCAGCCTGAAACAGCAGGAATTCGTCGCCGCGGCGAAAGCGCTGGGCATCAGCCCGATGGCGATTCTCGTCCGGCACATCGCGCCCAATCTCCTGGGCACGATCGCCGCCTTTCTCGCGCTGCTGACTCCCCGCGTCATCCTGCTCGAGAGCTTTCTGTCGTTTCTAGGACTCGGCGTGCAGGAGCCGCTGACGAGTCTGGGCGTGCTCGTCGCCGACGGCGCGCGGCATATCGAGGACGCGCCGTGGCTGCTGTTTTTCCCCGCCGCGCTGCTGACGCTGATCCTCTATGCGCTCAATTTCCTTGGCGATGGCTTGCGCGACGCGCTCGACCCGCGTGAGCGTTGACGTGAAAGGCCCGCTCTTCTCTATTCGCGACTTGCGCGTCGCCTTCATGACCTCGGAGGGCGAGGCGTCGGTGGTTCGCGGCGTCGACATCGACGTCGCCGCCGGCGAGGTCGTCGCCATCGTCGGCGAATCCGGCTCGGGCAAATCGCAGACCCTTCTGGCGGCACTGGGGCTTTTGCCCGGCAACGGTCGCGCAACGGGCTCAGTGCGGCTCGACGGCGAGGAACTGATCGGCGCCTCCGAAGCGAAACTGAACGGCGTGCGCGGGTCGAAGGTCGCGATGATCTTTCAGGAGCCGATGACGGCGCTGGAACCTCTTTATAGCGTCGGGGAGCAGATCGCCGCACCGCTGATCGCCCATGCCGGCGTTTCGTCACGCCAGGCGCGCGCTCGCGCGGGAGAACTACTGGAGCAGGTGGGGATCGCGAATGGGCGTTCGCGGGCGCGCGCCTATCCGCATCAGCTCTCGGGCGGCGAGCGGCAGCGCGCGATGATCGCGATGGCGATCGCCAATCGCCCAAAACTGCTGATCGCGGACGAACCGACGACCGCGCTCGACGTGACGGTACAGGCGCAAATCCTCGATCTGCTCGTCGCCTTGCAGCGCGAGCTCGGCATGGCGATGGTCTTCGTCAGTCACGACCTGCGCCTGGTCCGGCGCATCGCGCGGCGTGTCTACGTCATGCGCGCGGGCCTCGTCGTGGAGACGGGCCTGACGGAGGAGGTCCTCGCCCACCCCCAGGCGGCCTATACCCGCATGCTCGTCGACGCCGAGCCGGAAGGCCTCAAATCGCCGCCGCCCGCCGAGGCCGGGTCGCTGCTAGATGCGCGGGACATCGTCGTGACCTATCTACAGCCGACGGGCCTCTTGACGCGCGCGCGCCGCGTACGCGCGGTCGACGGTATCAGTCTCGCGCTGCGGCGTGGGCAGACGCTCGGTATCGTCGGCGAATCCGGATCGGGCAAGTCCACTCTCGCGAACGCGCTGCTGCGCTTGACGCCCAGCGAAGGACGGCTGACGTTCGAGGGTCGCGATCTACAGGCGCTGGACGCCCGAGCCATCCGGCCTCTGCGGCGAAAGATGCAATTGATCTTCCAGGACCCATTCGGCTCGCTTTCACCGCGCCTCAGCATCGGCGCAATCGTCGCCCAGGGCCTGCGCGCACACGAGCCCGGCATGAGCGCGCGGGAACGCGACGTCGAGGCGGTC
>JBAQGU010000541.1:0-3753 GCA_049287975.1 Roseiarcus sp. | reverse complement strand
CCTTTATCCGATCGCCTCGGCGGGCGAGTGCTTCCTCGACTATGTATTCGAGAAACTTCCGGTCTCGGTCGCTGCCTGAAAAATCAGAGTTGCGAACGATCGTCAGCAGCTCGTCGCGGCAGGCTTGCGGCGGCGGCCCAATGATTTCAAGCTGGCGCGGGGTGGGGATGGTGTCGCCGGAGAGAAAATCGCGATGGCGAGGCCATCGTAAGTTTGCTATTGGGCGCTGGTCGGGGCAGGTTTGTCCGATACCGGACAGACTTGGGGGAGTGCGCAATGAGACGACGGACCGGCTGCCGCCGGAGCTTCGAGATGCGAGGCGGGCGGAGTGGAACTCATGCATCGAGAATCTTACGCAGGAAATCGAACGAGCCCTACGCGAATTCAATGTCGTCCCGATCGGACGACCCAACAAACGGCGCTGAGGCGTCAGGAGTATAAATGACAGTCGTTAGATCGATGTCGCTGGCTGAGGCGGCGATGGCTCTTCCGCTGGCGCCGATCGCGGCCGGCGCTGGGCTCATTCCGACCTCCGTCAGAGGCCGAGAATTACTCGGGCAATTTGGGAAGAGGCGGGCTTTGAAATGAATAGACTCTGTATCGCGGTGGGGGGCTTGCTGTTGGCCTCGGCGTCGGCGCACGCCCAAGTCGAATTGAAGACCTATGCGGACGCGAATGGCGACATCGATGTTCAGAAGCTGACTTGCGCGCAACTTGCGGGCACGTTCCAGGAAGACGCGGACTTCATGTCCGTCTGGTACAGCGGTTGGTACAATGGATTGGCGAACTTCGGGAAAATCAACGTCGAGCGCGCGAAAGAGGTGGAACACCGCGTCATCGTCTACTGCAAGGCCAACCAGAAGAGAACAGTCATTCAGGCGATCGACGTCGTCATCAAGGCGTATCGGAAGGAAAAAGGGATCCAGGTCAAGGACGAGCAATAATCGCGTTCGCACAGCCCTTCGGGAGGCTGCGCTCGCTTGAAAATCGATCCTTCGTCGCTTGATCCGGCGTGACGAGATCAAGACGCGGGAGTGGCATCCTGTTTCAGAGGTTGATGAAAATGAGCGTCTCAATCGTGAAAATTTGCGACCAACGTTCGGCCGCGCCCATCGGTCGGAAATTTTTCGCGGGCCTTCTGTGCGGAGCGGCCCTCGTCGCGTCCGCGTCTGCGTCCGTCGCGCAAGTCGATCTGAAGACTTATGCGGATGCGAAGGGTTATATCAATGTTCGTGCGCTGACATGCGCGCAACTGGCGGGCACGTTCCAGGAAGACGCGAACTTCCTGGGCGTTTGGTACGCCGGCTGGTTCAACGGCCGGGCCAAGCTACACTCCATCAACATCGCCCGCACCGAGGACGGCATCCACCACGTGATCGAATACTGCAAGGCCAATCCGGACAAGAAGGTGACCGAAGCGATCGAAGTCCTCTTGAAGGGCGGCAAGTAATCGCTTCTCCGCGCCCGCAATGGCGGACCCTCGATTCCTTTATTTGCTGACAAACTCCCAAAGCGCGTGGCTGTCGGCAGCGAGCGCCGCGGTTCCTCAGGCGCGACGCTGGACCCGACGATGCCTTGATCAACAAGAGGATGACGACCCATGAAGAGAAGTCTGTTCTTCACTGCCCTGAGTTTCGCTGTCGGTTCCAGCTTTTCGCTACCCGCGTTGGAAAATGGCATCTCGGTGCGGAGGGTCAAGGCACACCCACCAACCACGCCGGGCTGCCGCAAGCGGCCATCGACGTATTTGGGAATCCCAGCCGGATTACGGTGACACTTTACCAAACCCTCTATGGCTGCCCGCTTCAGACCCCGGCTCGGTAGACTCGCGTCGTGGCAGGGTGGCAAGCTGGGCTTCCGAAGCCGGCGGAACGCCGAACTGGGAGGCGGCAGCATCAAGAAGACACTGAAACAGTGACATCGACGGCGGCGCCAGGAAATCGCCCGGCCGCCCGGGACATCGGACGACCGATCGAGCCGGCGCTCGCATCCCTTACGTTTTTCGCTATAGTACCGCCGACGATTTGGAGTTTCGACGTTGATCCCGATTTCGAGGCCTGCTGCGCTGCGCCGCGCGCTTCCCTTCGCGTTGCTGGCCGCGCTGGCGTTCGCCATCTCGGGGTGCGGGCGCGCAGGGCCGCTGGAGCCGCCGCCCAACGCGAGCGCGGTCGCCAAGCCCGCCGACTCTTCCAAGGGCGGTCAGATCCGCAAGCCCAATCCGCCGATCACGGGGCCGAAGACGCCGTTCGTTCTCGATCCGCTGCTCTGAAGCACCCAGATGCATTATTTTTTCTATCGGGACGGGGCGCTCTTCGCGGAGGAGGTCGATCTCGCATGCATCGCGGAGGAGGTCGGGACGCCGTTCTACTGTTATTCCACGGCGACGATCGAGCGCCATTTCCGCGTATTCAGCGACGCCTTCGTCGGCGCCAGGGCGCTGGTCTGCTACGCCATGAAGGCCAATTCCAATCAGGCGGTGCTGACCACGCTGGCGCGGCTCGGGGCCGGCATGGACGTCGTTTCGGAAGGCGAGTTGCGCCGCGCACGCGCCGCCGGCGTGCCGGGTCCGAAGATCATCTTCTCCGGCGTGGGCAAGACGCGCGCCGAAATGGCGCTAGGGCTCGATGAAGACATAAGATGCTTCAACGTCGAATCGGAGCCCGAGCTCGAGGCCTTGGCGGAAGTCGCCGCCTCGCGCGGCCGGCGTGCGCAGATCGCGATCCGCGTCAACCCGGACGTGGACGCGCGCACCCACGCCAAGATATCCACCGGAAAATCCGAGAACAAGTTCGGCATCCCGATCTTGCGGGCGCGCGAGGTTTATGCCCGCGCCCGGGCGCTGCCGGGCATCGAGGTCGGCGGCGTCGACATGCACATCGGCTCGCAGATCACGGAGCTCGAGCCGTTCGACGATGCGTTCGCCTTGCTCGCGGATTTCGTCAGGCAGTTGCGCGCCGACGGACACGCGATCGATCACGTGGATCTCGGCGGCGGGCTCGGCATTCCCTATCGCTTCGACAACGAGCCGCCGCCGCACCCCGAACGCTACGCCGAAATTGTCGAGCGGCGCACCCGGGACCTCGACTGCGAAGTGTTTTTCGAACCAGGGCGCTTGATCGTCGGCAACGCGGGAGTGCTCGTCACCACGGTGATCTACGTCAAGCGCGGAGAAAAAAGTAACTTCGTCATCGTCGACGCCGCGATGAACGACCTCATCCGTCCGACGTTGTACGATGCGCATCACGAGATACGGCCGCTGCGGGATCCCTCGCCGGAGGGCGCGCGGTTCCGCGCCGACGTCGTCGGACCTGTATGCGAGAGCGGCGATTATCTCGCTCTCGACCGTGAATTGCCGGAGCTTCGGGCGGGGGATCGGATCGCGATCCTCTCCGCCGGCGCCTATGGCGCGGTCCAGGCGGGGACCTACAATTCGCGGCTGCTGATTCCTGAGGTCATGGTAAAGGGCGGAGCGTTCGCGGTGATTCGGCCCCGCCCGACCTACGACGAGTTGATCGGCCTGGACAAAATTCCGCCTTGGTTGGCGTAAGACTTGCTTGGCCACGACAAGGAGATGAGGTTGCAGACGAGCCCCAGCAGCGAATCAGGCCCGGCCCAAAGGCTCGACGCCTTGGCGCGTCGCGCCGGGTGGGCGTTGATCTGGGAACGCGTCTGGCCCCCGCTCGCCTGGAGCGGCGCGCTGATCGCGCTGTTTCTGGCCGCGTCCTGGTTCGGGCTCTGGTTCGCGGCGCCGCG
>JBAQGU010000540.1:0-2187 GCA_049287975.1 Roseiarcus sp. | reverse complement strand
TGGGAGGAAAACAGCGCTCAAACCTTGATGACATCGACGGCAATTCCCTCGTTGCGATAATAGGTCGTTTTCGAGGGTGCATTCGGCTCTTCCAGCCAGCCACCACTGTGGTGGAGCGCCACCACATTCCATTCAGTGTCGAAGACAGGCGAGCCTGACGACCCTGGCAGCGTGTCCGTAAGATACTGGACCCGTCCGCCTCCGAGATAGACGATCACATTAGCCGCCATCGAGATTTGCTTTGGTCCGCCACCGGGATGCTGTATGATATTGACGTAATCTCCGCATTTGAGTTGGTGGGATTTGAGCGGCAAAGAGCCCCATTTCGCGGATGGAGTTCCAGCAATCTGCACAAGCGTCCAGTCGTCTCCGCTAGAGGTTTTGAACGTGTTAGGGATCAATTTGTACTGATCGATCGGCGCACTCAGCCCATCAGCGGTGAGCTGATAATTGCACTCCACGCTACAGGTGCCCGCCGTCGCCTGATCGCGAATAACGTGATTGTTCGTCACCAAGAAATCGTTGCCCGTAATGAATCCTGTTCCCGAGCTGCCGTCAGCGAGCTTCACGCGCACGACAGACTTCGCCTTCTCCAGTCCAATCTCAAGGTAGGCGATCGAGACAAGCGTGCTCCTCGACCCTATTATTTTCTCAAGCTGAGCAGATACCTTGGGCCCCCGCCAATCTTTCGCCTCCGGCCCTACTACCGGCGCAGGAGGTGCAAGATTCTTGGCTCGTTGAAGGTCCTCATTGTCTGGGAAGTCCGACAGCGCCCGTGCAATTAATGCTTCTATTTTATTTCGGTGCTTCGCATTCTCAAGAATATTGAACCAATTCACGAACGCTTTGGCGGAAAACTCAATCATGCCAGGTTCAAGACTTACATCGACGACAAGCGCTCGCGATTCGGGGATTGTCGGATATAGCGATGCCAAGATCGTACGGAGATTGCGGAGCGTCTCGGGCGTCCAAGTTGTCATTGGTAACCGAATTCCTTCGCGACAAGGTCTATCACGAAAATTGTTCGTTTTGCCGGAAGCCGCTTCGACTGCCGAAACCGGGCTGCGGCCAAAGCTCCAACGCTTATATTCGATCTCGGCCTCGGCTGGATTGCGTCGCAACTCGTCACTTCGCCTGAGGTACACAAAGTGTCTATCTTTATGGGGCATATAAGGCAATTAGGCGAGAACGAGAGTGGTCCCTGTTAACTGCGATTAGCGTGACAGTGCACAAAATTGACGTCGGCGCTTGACACCCGCGATCGCCCGTCGGTCCGCCTAGGCCGCCCGCCCTCGCGAGCGCGACCCCTTCCGCTTCCCAGCCCCCAATTGCGCCTCGATCAGCACCCGGATGAACCGTTGCGTCGGCATGTTCGCTTCGGCTGCCCGGGTCTTCAGCGTGGCGAGCAGGGCGGCGGGGAGGCGGAGGCTGATGGTGGCGTCCTTGGGGGCGAGTTCGAAACGCACCTTTTTCATATCCGAGAGGTCGTACTCCGTCAGATCGGCGTTTTGCAGCCAATCCTCGGCTTCTTCATCGGTCCTCAGATCGGGAAATGGCCTCGACATCACGCTTACCTCTTTGTCGTGCATGAAGCGTACGCTCACCGGACGGACCTTTTCGCCGCGCCAGGTGAAAACGCAGAATATCCATCGGCCGGCCCGGCGCCGAAGGCGAGCGTTCGTCGTTCGCCGGCGACGACCGCGTCGCGAACGACATAGACATCCCCGGCGAACAAAGCCTCGATCTGCCCCAGGGCGACGCCGTGCTCGAGGCATTTCGAAAGATTGCCGCTATCCCAATCGAAGCCGGCGAATTTCATGGGCAGTCATACGCCGTTGCATATACAAATGCAATGGACTGACGCCCGCTTCGACAGCGGACAGGCGCCGTGGGCTGCGGCGAGCGCGTGACCGTACTGGAGAGTTGCAGAAAAAGGCGCCTAAAGCCTTGAATACGCGCGATGCCGAGTTGAAACCGCCGCGTCCCGACGAACGGGTTTGACGGTCCCGGCCCGGAGGCGCAAAACCCACTCCCAAGGAGAAACGCGCCATGAACAATCCCGTCGTCGTGCTGGGAACGGCGCGCACCCCGCTCGGCGGATTGCAGGGCGACCTTTCGAGTCTCGCGGCTCCGCAACTGGGAGCGGCGGCGATCGCGGCGGCGGTCGAGCGCAGCGCGCTCGGAGGC
>JBAQGU010000539.1:0-1598 GCA_049287975.1 Roseiarcus sp. | reverse complement strand
CCGGAGGAACTGCGCAGCCGCCAGCTCGCGGCGCTCGCCGCCTGGGTCCTCGCGGGCGCCCGCACTCAGCCGCTCGTGCTCGCTTTCGAGGACCTGCACTGGGCCGATCCGACCTCGCTCGACGTGCTGCAGGCGCGCGCCGCGCATCAAATCGCTCGCCGACTTGGCGCGAGAGCACGATTTGGCGCTTCGCAGAGACGAGAGTATTTTTCTGGAGGCGTGGATGGCCTGGAAAACCGACGGAGCGACCGCCGCGGTCATGCAGATGCGCCGGGCCGTTGCCCTGCGTCGAGAAAAAAAGATCGCCGCCTTCGATCCTCTCATAGACACGCGCTTGGCCGAAGCTGAAGCGGAAATGGGCGAGATCGCGGCCGCGCTGGCGACGTTGGAAGAGACGCTCGGCCGTACCGAGCGCACCGGCCAACGCTGGTTCGACGCCGAGCTCCATCGCATCCGCGGCCAAATCCTGTTCCAACAAACCCCCGCCGATCTGCCGTCGCCGAAGTCGCTTTCCAGTCCGCCATCGCAACCGCAAAAACTCAGAAAGCCCGCAGCTTCGAGCTGCGCGCCGCGCTGTCGCTAGCCAAGCTCTATCGCGCGACCGGCCGCCACACGGAAGCTCATGCAGCGCTGGGACCGGCGGTGGAAGGGTTTTCGCCAACTCCGGAGGTTCCGGAGGTTGGGGACGCCCAAGCATTGGTGGCAACCGTCGAGGCCGACGCGCGTTTGTGAGTCGGGCATCGAACGGCAGGTTTCCCACCACAGCGGCCCGATGATTTGTGTAGCAAACGTATGTTTCTATCCACTAGCGACGCGGCCGGAACCCTTCGGGGACCGCTCCTCCCGCCGGCGCGGGCGGCGCATGTTTCCCTTCGCCGCGATTCTGCTTTAGGAGGCCTCGTCGCCTCGATCCCAGAGCATTCCCCATGACCGCCTCGCCTCGCCCGTTCGACGATATCCGCGCGCTCTTGAAGGGGATGCCGGCGCCGGACGCGCAGGCGCTCGCGGCTGCGCGGGAGCGGCAGGCGCAACTCACCAAGCCCGCCGGCTCGCTCGGGCGGCTCGAGGAAATCGCCGAATTTCTGGCGTCCTGGCAGGGCGGCCGACCGCATGTCGATGCGCCGCTGGTCGCCGTCTTCGCCGGCAATCACGGCGTCGTCGCCAAAGGCGTCTCGCCCTACCCCGCCTCGGTGACGCAGGCGATGGTCGCCAATTTCACCTCTGGCGGCGCCGCGATCAACCAGATCTGCAAGACCTTCGACATTTCGCTGAAAGTCTACGAGCTCGCGTTGGAGCAGCCGACCGGCGACATCACGCGCGAGCCGGCGCTCGACGAGCGCGCCTGCGCGGCGACCATGGCGTTCGGCATGGAGGCGCTGGCGTCCGAGCCGGACCTGCTCTGCCCCGGCGACATGGGCATCGGCAACACCACGAGCGCCGCCGCGATCTGTCACGCGCTCTACGGCGGGAAGCCGGAGGACTGGGTCGGAAGGGGCACAGGCGTCGACGACGCCGGCCTGAAGCGGAAGGCGGACGCGGTGGGCGCCGCCGTCGCGCTGCATCGCCAGCATCTGAGCGATCCGCTCGAGGCGCTGCGC
>JBAQGU010000538.1:0-2629 GCA_049287975.1 Roseiarcus sp. | reverse complement strand
CAAGGTGGCGATGATCTTTTCATGGCCGCCGACGGGCCGGATGTCGTCGAACTATGCGCAACGCGACAAGGCGATCAACTTCATCCCGCAATCGAGCATCGCCGACAAGGTGGGTTATGCGCCGATGCCGAGCGGCCACGGCGAGATGGCGTCCGGATACGTCAAAGCGCTGGCGGCGGGATCCAACAACGAGGAAGCCGCGTATCTGTTCATGCAATGGGTGTCGGCGCCGCCGCTATCCCTGGTGCGCACAATGCTGCCCTACACCCTGCGCGATCCCTACCGCTTGTCGACCTACAAGTCCGAGCAGTACCGCGCGTTGTGGCCGGCTGCGAAGGACTATTTGATCAATCTATGCGAGTGCTCGAACAAGGCGGTCGTCGATATGATCATGCCGGGTTGGCAGGATTATGCGCTGTCGATCGACCGGATGTGCTCGGCCGTATGGGGCGGCGAGGATCCCCAGTCCGCCCTGAAGAAGGCGGCGGCGGAATGGGACACGACGACGCAACGGCTCGGCGTCGACGCTCAGAGGGCGGCGTACAAGGAATTTCTGCAAGTGCCCGGTTGCTACCCCGATCATACGATCGACACGCTCGGGCAATCGGCGCATGTGACCTGACGACACAGCCTTAGCGACCTCGCGCGGGAACAACCTCGCGCGAGGCTGATGCGCCGACCGGCAGCGCCGCCAACTTGCGCGGCAAGCCTCGCAATTTCATCGCATCGAGACCCCTCGTGACTCAACCGACGACCGCACGCGCGCTCCCTCGCGCTTCCTTGGAGAGGCGATATGGCGGCGTGTCGGCGTGGGCGGAGCGACATTTCAAATGGCTGATGGTCGCGCCGGCCGTGGCGCTAATCCTGGCGCTGTCGATCTATCCGTTGCTGTTTTCGCTGTGGGTCAATTTCGTCAATTACGACTTCCAGATTCCTGGCCACGCGTTCGTCGGCCTGCAGAATTTCTCGGAGGTGGTCAACGATCCTCTATGGTGGTCGTCGCTGCTCGTGACGGTTGGTCTGTCGCTGACGGTGGTGACGATCGAATTCCTGCTCGGATTGGCGCTGGCGCTCGCGATGGTCAAGATGTTCAGAGGCCGCGGGGTCGTCATGTCCATCCTGATCATACCGCTGTTCATCAGCCCGGTCATTGTCGGGCAGTCATGGGCGCTGTTCCTGCAACGGCCGTTTGGCCCCGCCGATTACTTGCTGAGTCAGCTGCTGGGACGCGCCGTCACGATCAGCTGGGTGGGAGAAGTTCCGTGGGTCTATTTCGCCATCGTGATCGCCGATGTCTGGCAATGGACGCCATTCATGTTCGTCATTCTGCTCGCTGGGCTCGCGGCGATCCCGCCGCATCTCTATGAGGCGGCTGAATTGGACGGCGTCTCGCACTTGCAGGCGTTCCGCTATGTGACGCTGCCGCAGCTCGCGCCGATCATCCTGCTCGCCATCACTTTTCGTCTGCTCGACTCGGTCAAGCTGTTCGACATCATATTCATGTTGACGGGCGGCGGCCCGGGCACTGCGACCTACACCACTTCGTTCTACCTCTATCAGATCGGCTTCCAACAATTCCATCTGTCGATCGCGACCGCCGGAAGCTGGCTCTTCCTGATTTTGCTCGCCGTCGTGATCATGGCGGTCGTGCGGCGGCTGTTGCGCGCGGAGGCGGCGTGATGGCGGCGTATTCGGGAGGGTGGCGCTCAGGCCGGAGAAACCTCGGCGCGGGCGCGGCGCGGTTCCTGGTGATCGGACTGTTCGTGATCTTCGTTCTTGCGCCGCTCTACTGGGTCGTCATCACGTCGATCAAGCCGAGCAGCGATTATCTGACCGTCCCCCCGGTCTGGTTTCCGGCCCAACCGACGATCGTCCACTACAGCGCGGCGCTGTTTTCCTATCGCGGGCTTCAAGGGTTGCTGAATAGTCTGATCGTCGCTTCCGCGTCGACGGTCTTGTCAGCGGCGATGGGAACGATGATGGCGTACAGCCTCGCCCGCTTCAATACGGGCGGCCAGCATCTCGCGTTCTGGGTGCTGTCCCAGCGTTTCCTGCCGCCGGTCGCGATTGTGCTGCCGCTTTTCCTGCTTTTTCGCAGTTGGGGCCTCTATGACACGCATTTTGGTCTCATCGTGGCCTACACGTTCATGACCCTGCCGCTATCGGTCTGGATGATGTACGCCTATTTTCGCCAGCTGCCGAAGTCGCTGGAGGAGGCGGCGCTGGTTGACGGCCTGAGCCGCTGGCAGGCCTTTCGGATGGTGGCGGTGCCGCTCGCCGCGCCCGGCATCGCGGCGACCGCCGTATTCGTTTTCATCGCGGTCTGGACCGAGTTCTTCTTCGCGCTGATCCTGACCAGCCGATACGCCTTCACTTTGCCGACGGTGTTTCGGGCGTTTCTGGGCTTTCAGGGCGCGCAATACGGGGAAGCCTGCGCGCTCGCGACGACTTCGCTCGTCCCGTCGATCATTCTCGGCATCCTGGTGCAGCGCCATCTGGTGCGCGGCCTCACGCTGGGGGCGCTGCGCGGATGACGGAAGGGACGTAGGATGGCGAGCGTCAAGATCAAGGCGTTGCACAAGCGCTTCGGCCCGGTCCACGCGGTGCGGGGCATCGACCTCGACATACC
>JBAQGU010000537.1:0-4619 GCA_049287975.1 Roseiarcus sp. | reverse complement strand
GATCGAAGCGACCGGCGCCATCGAAATCGACGCGCGCTTCGAGGACGGCGACCCCGCGCTCGTGCGCGCCGGGCGCTTGTCGTATCTGGCGTGCTGGCCCGATGCGACGCTGCTGGCGAACGTCATGCTGGGGATGGCGGCGCAGGCGGGATTGCCGATCGAGCCCCTGCCTGACGGCGTGCGCCTGCGGCGGCGCGGCCACCTGAGGTTCGCGTTCAACTACGGCGACGCGGTTTATCGGACCCCGGCGTCCGCCGCACAGTTTGTATTGGGCGGCGCCGAGGTGGGGCCGGGCGAAGTGGCGATCTGGCGGACGTGATCGGCGGCGCCCGCCACGTGGATCGCGCATAGTTGCCGCGGATCAATTCCCAGTTTCCTGGCGTGCCAAGTTCCCTTGTCGCAGGGAAAAATGCAGGGAATTTCATGGAATCTGCCGATTTTCCGCGAAATCCGTCTCGAAATCCGGGAATCCAGTAGTTTGCAAGGAATTTCCCTAACGCGGTGGAGCAGGGAATTAATTCGCGCGAGCAGGGAATCATTTCCGCTGGCCGGGAATTTCGCAAGTTACTACAGATGACGCCAGGGTTATGGTGAGACTTTACTTAACCCCTTTTTAGGAGGGGTCGAATGGCGTTGGCCCGTCCCACCGGCCTTTCGAAGGTCTTCTGATAAGGGGTTAAGTAAACTGTCACCGTAACCCCGAGTGTTCGCATCAAGAGTACGGTAAGGTAAAAACTCTTTTATTGAATTTATCCCTAATTCGTTAAGTGTTTAGCAGCAGGTTATACGATAACAAACGAATTAAGTCTAGCCAAGCGGTTTGTGATTGTCTCCTGCCCTTCTCACCAATCATCCCCGCGATAACGCATTTGTGAGGCGACCGATGCAAAAAACTTCCAGAATCCGCCAGCTCGAGAATAGAGTTCCCGTGTCGCGCCTCCTCCGCGACTCTTCGGCAGCGACAACGGTCCTCTTTGCCATTCTCGCCCCCGTCCTGATCGGCGCGATGGGGCTCGCCGCCGAGGCCTCATATTGGCGGATTCATCAAAACGCGATGCAGCATGCGTCCGACTCGGCCGCAATGGCTGCCGCCACCAACGGAAGCACGAACTACGCAGCCGAAGCGAAGGCAGTCGCCGCGAAGTATGGGTTCGTGGACGGAGTCGGAAACGTCACCGTGACCGTTACCGTCACCCCCACGGGATGCACTTCCAGCTGCCACTATTCCGTGACAATTTCGGACGGCGTGCCGGCGATGCTGTCGGCTGTAGTCGGATACCACGGCAACACCAAGATCAATGGTCAATCGGTTACATCCATCGCGGCGACGGCAACTTCGACAGCGACGTCCGGCTCGAGCTTTTGCGTATTGGCATTGGCTACCAGCGGCGCCGAGGGCATCAGAGCCAATGGATCGCCCAAGTCCAATCTCAGTTGCAACGTAATGTCCGACACAGATGCGACGTGCGATGGTGGCGATCTGAACGCGCCGTACGGAGCTGCGCACGGGACCAACGACAACTGTGGCGTCACAACAAAATCAAATGTGCCGGTAATCAGCGATCCGTATTCCGCACGAGCCGCCAATATACCTGCGGACACTTGTACTTCGTTTCCGCAAGAGCCCGCGAAAAAAAATAATCCTGCACTTCCCGCCGCAAATCAGTGGTCCGGCGTTTCGTCTATGAGCGGCGTACAAGTCGTCTGCGGCGACCAACAACTCGTAGGAAACACGACGATCAACAACACCGTGTTGGTGATCGAAAACGGCCAACTCGACACGAACGGGTACACTTTGACGGGCTTGAACCTTGCCGTTGTATTTACTGGAATCAACAGCGCGAGCTATCAGCACATTCCGACAGGAGGCGGGACACTGCAAATTGCCGCGCCGACATCGGGAAACTGGAGCGGCGTCGCCATATATCAGGACCCCAGCCTGACCACCAACGTGAACATCTCCGCGGCTGGCAACAGCCCGGCCTGGGACCTCAGCGGCCTCGTCTATCTGCCGCATTCGACCGTCACCCTCAGCGGCGCAGTCAACAAGTCGAGCCAGGGCCAGGACTGCTTCGTCATGGTGATCGACAATATCACGGTCAATGGCACCGCCCTTATATTCGCAAACGACACGCAATGCGCGGCGGCTGGACTCAATCCACCCACGGCCTCGCCATCAGTCTCGTTGGTGAACTAATGCCCGCTCGCTGGAGAAATTCCGGCCCATCCTTCATTCGCGACGTCAGCGGCGTAGCAGCGATCGAATTCGGGCTCGTGGGTTTCCTGATCCTCGCCGGCGTCTTCAATGCGGTGGACCTGGCCTACTATGCCTATCAGTTGGAGGAGGTCGAGGACGCGGCCCAAGTGGGCGTGCAAGCGGCATTCAACGTATGCAGCGGGGGGATTCTTCCGGCCATCGGAAACTGTTCTAGCCTCAGCGCCACGATCACGACGGCTATTCAAAGCACGTCCCTGGGCGCCCAGGTGTCGCTCGCATCCGGCTATCCTGTCGAGGGCTACTATTGCGTCAACACCTCGGGCGCGTTGCAGTCGGTCGGAACTTCTTCCAACGAGCCGTCGAACTGCGCGGCGGCGGGCAACTCCTCTGCGACGCCCAGCGACTATCTGCAAATTGGCGTCACTTTCTCCTACACGCCGCTGTTTCCCGGCATCAGCGTCATGAGCGCGCTAGGCGCGACATCGATCGTCAGAACGAGCTGGATACGCCTGGGGTAGCAAAATGACGATCCGAAAACGGTTGAAAGCCGCCATCCGAAACGACGGGACCACGGCCGTTGAATTTGCAATTATTCTCCCGGTGTTCCTCAGTCTCACCATCGGGGGTCTCTATCTATGTTCGATTCTTTTTTCGTTTGTCGGCATGCAGCACGCCGTGGATCAGGCGGCGCGATGCTATGCTGTCGAGGCCACTCAATGCGGCAGCGCGTCTGCCGCATTGAGCTATGCCCAAGCGCAATATAACGGCGTCGGAACGCCGATCTTTTCGGCGTCTACGCCATCTTGTGGCTATCAGGTGTCGGCGTCGATGACGATTGGTCTGCCGGCGGTAATATCGAATCTGAGCGTGCCGCTGACCGCCACGGCGTGTTTTCCGTAACCGAAAATAATTCCTGTTTCGTGAAACAGCGAATTCTCTCTCAAAATCTCGGACAATTCGAAGCCATTTCCGAAATTTACACAATTCGGCCTTGTAATCCTTCTCGTGGCGCGCAGCGTGTTGTCAGGCTCCGTCTTTGGAGCCATCACAGGAGGAGCGCCAATGCCGACCGTAATTGCCCACCATAAACACACAAAACACTGGCTTGCCTCGCCGAAACGCAAAGAGGTTTATGGACCACTCGGCGTAACCAACATTCGCACGTTTGTCGATCCGCAGTGATCGTCGCGCAATCTATCAAGAACTCGGCCCGTGGTGTGCGTCTCTCTGGAAGACGCTGCCATACGCCTCTCGAAACTCATTCTCGATTCCTACCTCTCAAAATTGCAGCACAAGGTCGTGTTTCGAGCGGCGCGACGATCCCGTCTCCCAGCCTCGAAATTGTCGCCCGCGCCACGTTGTAGCTCTTGGCCAGTTCCTCGAGAGTCGCACCTGCGGCACGCCGACGCCGTGCTTCGCGCTGCTGCTCGGGCGTGAGCTTCGGGGGGCGCGCGATGCGCTGCCCGAGCCTTCGCGCGCGTGCGCCCCTCCGCTGTACGCGTGCGGATTAGATCGCGCTCCACGTCGGCCAAGCCGCCCAACACGGCGATCATCAGCCGGCCGGTGCTGGTGGATGTGTCCGCCCACGCCTCCCCCGGTGAGCGGAATTGCTCGCCGGCGTCCACAATCCGCTTGACGATGGGTTACGGTGACGGTGCACTTTTTCATCCGCAGGATAACCGCCAAGGTCGTTCTAAAAAACAATTAGGGTCTCCGGGTCAAAGCACTGGGACGCCCGCCAGCCGGCAAGCGGCAACCAGTTCGTTGTCAAGCGTGGCAAGCGAGCGCCCGGCGAAGGGCAAGCTCCAGATAGGCAGCGTCGTAGGAGGTCAACCGATACTTAACTGCGAGCTGGGTGCACGTCGGATGGCGTCCGCATCGGGATGCGCGCCGCCCGCAAAGGCCCAGCGCATAGCGATGGAATTGTCGAGGACGAAGATCGTCAGGCCCGCCCGAGCGTCATCATGTCGCGGATGGTCATACCCTCGGGCATGTGACGGTACTGTCGTCGCTCCAGGATGCGAGCGACGGCCTCCCGCCGCGAACGCAATACGGCGGTAGACGCGTCTTTCACCGGTTCGACAAGGTTGCCGTGATCGTGCCGGTACAACTCGATCGCGTCGCGCAAAAATCTCGATCGGGGATCGATGCTCGGCCGTCGCCATCGCCTGTACCTGTTCGAGCAAGTCGGCCGGTATCACTGTGTCTTTGGAAGCGGATTGCGTCTTCATGTTGCTTTGAGGATAATCATCCGTACATTGGATGTCAATTATTGTAACATCAAAAGTTGTTTCGGTTTGCGAAACCGGATCCTTCACGCCGAAAGATGAGGTCACGCGCCCTGGCTTCATCTCGAAGCTCCGCCAGGAAGCTATCTCGCTTCGTGCCGGCATCCCTAGGT
>JBAQGU010000536.1:0-3998 GCA_049287975.1 Roseiarcus sp. | reverse complement strand
GAACACGCATTTCTGCTTGGCGGTCGCAAGTGAGGTCGCGATCATCGACAAGGGTCAGATCGTCTACCGCGGCACTACGGCCGAGTTTCGGACTGAAGAGGTGGTCACGCGGCGATTTCTGGCTGTTTGACCTCGCCGGCATCCCCGGCCGGGACTCACGGTTTTGTCTCAGGATACCGTTGGTTCTGCCGCATGCTGCGGCGCCGCCCATTCAACCGAAGTCGCGCGCCGCCGTTTGAAGGGCGGCCATCTCATGGGCGAATCGGCGGTAGACATCCTTTTCACGGGTAGCCATGTGCTCCGCTAGGCTTCGATGCGGATCGCGACTCGCAACCTTCATGGCACGGGCTGCACGCTGTCGAGCGCGATCGCTGCCCATATCGTGCTCGGCCAGAACCTGATCGGAGCGATCGGCCCTTCGAAAATATTCACGCACGAGGCGATCGCGGCCGCGCGCCGCGTCAAGCTGGGCGGCGGACCGGGGGCGCTGATTCAGTATACGCCGCGCAGCAAGCCGGCGAAATCCAAGGCGTCGCGGTGAATTTCGCGACAGCCGCGCGCCGAGGCGCCAAAATTCAGGCGCCCGCCCCGAGGGTCACTCTGCGGCTTTCGAGCGGAAGAATCGGCAACAACGCCAGTTCGAATTCCTCCATCGAGCAGTCGCTTCTCTTTTCGAGGCGAAACGCCTCCCCGAGAGAGAAAACCCTGGCTACGCATTCCACCGCCGCACGGTCCAGTTGATCGAACAAGCCGCTGCCCAGCCACATCCGCGGCGCAACGAATCGCAGCACATTGGCGCACCAAGCCTCGGTCATGCGCTGGTCCGTCAGACCGAAGCTCTCATCGATCAGCACGCCCCGGAAGAAGCTCAGCGCGCTCATGTCCTCGTAATCCGTCGCCTCGTAGTCGCTGGCGAGATCGAACCGCGGTATCCACGCGGTCGCGCAATGCCACGCCTGCAACGCATGGTTGCCCACGGCGAACGAATCGAGTCTCGCGGTCATGTCCTCGACCGAGCCGTCCAGCATCGCGAATGTCTCCGGCCGATTGATCGCCCAATCGTAGACATGCGCGGCGCCTTCCATGGCGGGAACCGGAAATTCGCGGCCTCGCATCTTGGTCAACGTCAGAGCCAACATGTTCGCCACATAAGCGTTCGACGGTCTGCCGAATCCGCGCTCGGCGGGCGCTTCACTCCAATCGCGCAACGCCAGGGCGAGACCCATACCGGCCACTGGAAATTCAGCCCCGTCCGGCCAGTATTCGACCCTCACGGATTGATAATTTTCCGTCTCGGCGAAGAATTTTCCCCACGCCTTGTCCGAGAGCAAAGACGCCGCCGGCCAAGCTTTCTTCACCTTTCCGACGGTGAAGCCGGCGGTCATCCGCCGTTCCGCGTGCACTCGCACTTGGCCGCTCTTGGCCGTGAGGCCGTGCAGCCACTTTTCGAGATAGGGCCGGCTGGCGTCCAGAGTGGACTGACCGCGATCGGCAACGATTGCGACATTGGCCGCAATCGCGGGATGCTCCAAGCCCCACTGGCGGGCGAGCTTGTCTCGGTGATAGGAAAAGTCCTGCAGCCAAACCTTGTAGCCGCGCTCGCGGTTCGCGACGATTTGTTTTTCGAAGGCGGCGCGCGCCTCCGCCGCCGACAATCCCGCGACTCGGCTATTCATCGACCTGCCGACGATCAAGTCCATGACGGGTTCCGACGGACACTCGTCGCGCCGCTCCGAGGTGTCGTAGATTGTCCTCGGATTCAGGCCTGTGACGATCGGCAGCCAGCTGCGGCGGACCGCGGCGATGCGCGCCGCCGGCAATCTATGACGAAACGCGCGGCCGGCGCCCAGACGCAGGTTCACTTGCACGGTCCATTCGCCCGGCTTTTCCGCGGTCAGATGGAATTGCAGCACGACGAGGATTTGCGTCGATCGTGTCGGCGTCATCGGCGGCGCCGTCATGTTGGGATATTCGGCGACATAGAAGCGGCGGTTGGCGTCGACCGAGGCCTGAGGCTCCAATCGAAAACGTTTGGTTTCCAGATAAGCTTGTCCGACTTCCGCGGTCGCATCTTTCGGCAGTTCGTAGCCGCCGACGATCTGACCATTGTGAAAGTTGGCTCCGTTCATGAAGCCTCGGGAAATTGTCAGTCCGTCCGGTCCGCTCACCTCCACGTCCATCGAGCCCCCGTTGAACCCGTCGCCTTCGCTCAATAACAGCCAGGTCAGGATTTCTTCCGTGTCGAGCGGCATCGGCCAGGCGGCTGGATACACCAACAATTTCCGGCTATTATGCCGGTCATAGTAGTTTCGGACTCGGATCTCGCCTGGTCCGACTGCCGGGAGCGCCGCGGCGTTCCTGGCGAAGTGAATCACCGATGCCCCGGCCTCTGGCTGCTCCGCCAGATCGCGGTAGTGGATCAGCGGGCGATCCGCGGGCAGCCCGACGAGGCCCGCCAATCGCGACAGCGCCGCCTCCGCGAACGCCGAGTCTCCGGTCGCCGCCCGCTCGATCTCGTCTGCGATCAACCGGCGCCCGAACAGCGCGCCCCATTGCCGCGCGCGCTTTTTGGGGTCCAGCGACTGCATCGGGCCGGCATAGGACTCGATGTCGCTCATCAACAGGTCGATCTGTTTGCCCTTGCCGAAAATCGCGAATTCGTACGTGTCGCTGTCATAGACGGTGGTGAATACCGCGCTCGTCTTCAACAACTTCGAAGCCGTCAAAGCGGCGTCCTTCAACTCGCCGCTGTCCAAATCGGCCTGCGTGCTGTCGTAGACCGACACGAAAGGCTCGCCGGCGCGGGCGAGCACGATCACCGTCTTGCCGCCCTCGGCCGGCGCCTTCTTGGCTTTATCCCATCCGAGTTTGCCATAAGCCCGCGTAATCGCGCGCCCGGCGTCGGCGGCGGCGCCCGGCCAATGGACATGAAAGCTCGCGCAGGTGTTGCCCATCGCTCCCTCCAAACAGCAATGAGCGGATGCTAGCACCGTTACGCGCCGCATCCGGCGGCCGCGGGTGGGATTTCTTGCCCGCCGCGGCTAATTTTTCGTGTCCGCGCGCGCAACGCCGTAGGGGTTCTCAACAGCCCGACGCCGCGCGGGCGGTGCGCGCGGCGCGGCAAGGGCGTATGAGGAGGAACTGTTCCCGATCGCCGTTGCCCGGGCCCGCGCATGAACAAACCCATGGAAACCCCGACGGAGCCTCAGCGCCTCACCCCGATGATGGCGCAATATTTCGAAATCAAGACCGCCAATCCGGATTGCCTCCTGTTCTACCGGATGGGCGATTTCTATGAGCTGTTCTTCGAGGACGCGGAGATCGCGAGCCGTGCGCTCGGGATCGTCTTGACCCGGCGCGGCAAGCACGACGGCGAGGACATCCGCATGTGCGGCGTGCCGATCGAGCGCGCCGACGATTATCTCCAGCGCCTGATCGCACTCGGCCATCGCGTCGCGGTCTGTGAGCAACTGGAGGACCCCGCCGAGGCGAAGCGGCGCGGCCCGAAATCCGTGGTCCGCCGCGATGTCGTGCGGCTGGTGACGCCGGGCACGATCACGGAAGAGAGGCTGCTGGAGCCGGGCCGCGCCAATCTCCTGCTCGCGATCCAGCGCGCGAAGGCCGACGGCCGCGCGGTTTTCGGCCTGGCTTCGCTCGATATTTCGACCGGCGCCTTCACGTTGGGCGAGACCGACGAGGCGGGCCTGGCCGTCGAGATCGCGCGCCTCGAGCCGAGCGAGATCGTAGCGCCGGAGAGCCTGTTCGCAGAGCCGAAATTCGCCCGGCTCGTCGCCGAGGCGCGGGTCGCGGCCGCGCCGATCGGGCGGGAGGCGGCGGACGCGGGCGCGGAACAACGCATCTGCGAGTTCTACGGCGTCGAGACGCTGGACGGCTTCGGCGCCTTCTCGCGCGCCGAAATTGGCGCCGCCGCGCTGGCGCTCGCCTATGTCAAGCGCACGCAGATCGACGCTACGCCGGGTCTCGCGGCCCCCTCGCGC
>JBAQGU010000535.1:0-5678 GCA_049287975.1 Roseiarcus sp. | reverse complement strand
CGGATATTTCGTCTCGACCGTAGGTCGGGACGAAACGGTTATCAGGGAATATATCAAGAATCAGGAAAGCGAAGACCAGAAGTTGGAACAACTGAACCTATGGCGTTAGCCTGCCACCTTCAGGTGGCCCCATAAACCCGGGGCCGCGAAAGCGACCCCCTCCAGCCACCTTTAGGTGGCCACAAACCTGGGTCGCGTAAGCGACCCCAATCAGCCGCTTTGAGCGGCTCACATTCTTAAGGCCCCCGGCTTTGCCGGGGGATTGTTACTGATCGCTCAACACACCCGGCGTCTCCTCGACGACCGCTAGCGCAATTGTTCTCCAACAATCTCCCGCGGCTCAGTTCCCAAAGATCACGCGGCGGAACCGGCTCAAGGCGAGCGCGAAATACGCGGCGCCGATAGCGACTATAGACAAGAGCGCTGGCCAGACGATCGAGAGATCGGCGCCGCGGAACAGCACCGCCTGCGCAAACGCCTCGAAATGGGGGGTCGGGCTGATCACCTGCATCACATATTGCAACCAGACGGGCATGCTTTCCATCGGCGTGCTGCTGCCGGAAAGCAGTTGCGTCACCATCAGGACAGGCATCGCTAGCAGCCCGAACTGGCCCATCGTCGTCGAGAGCGTGCCCAGCAAGATGCCGAGCGCCGCGACGACAAGGGCGTAGAGCGCCGCGCCGAACAGGAACAGGAGCGGCGACCCCGCGATCGGCACGCCGAGCCACCATTGCACAACGAATCGCAGCGACAGCATCGCTGCGACAAGGATCACCAATCCGTTGGCGAACATCTTGGCGAGCATGATCTCGGCAGGCACGACGGGCATGACGAGCAGATGCTCGACCGTGCCCTGGTCGCGCTCTCGGATCAGCGCGGCGCCAGTCAGGATCACGGTCAACAGCGTGATCTGGTTGATGATCTGCGTCATCGCGGAAAACCAGGACGTCTTGAGGTTTGGATTGAACTTCGCGCGAATGACGAAATTGATCGGCGAGCCTTTTCCGCCCTCTTGCCCCGAGATGAATTTCTGGACTTCGCTGGCAATGACATTCTTGGTGTAGCTGGCGCCATTGCCGGCCTGGGCGATCGCCGTCGCGTCCACGTTCACCTGGACGTATGTCTTTCGCTGCGCGCGGACGTCGGCCTCGAAGTTGGGGGGAATTTCGACCACTAAAATAAGTCTTCCCTGGTCCATTTCCGGGGCGATCTCGGTCGCCCGGATCTGCACCGCCGGCCGGAACGTCGGCGGAACGAACGCTTCCGCGATTTGCCTGGAAAGCTGCGAACCGTCCTCGTCCACGATCCCGATCGAGAGGTTGGTCGCCTCGGTCACCGCTCCGCTCGCCACGGTGTTGACCGAAAAGCTAAAGGCGTAGGCGACAAGGATCAGCATCGTCGGATCGGCCCGGATGCTCCTCAGTTCTTTGACCACAAGGCGGAGGACGTTGGTAATGTGAGTGCCGAGCGTGACCTTAATCGGCTTTTTCAGGGGTGACGCCGCTTGCGAGCCGGATGTGGACATTTTACGCTTCCTGCTTTCGAAGCAGCAATATCGAAAGAATGAGGTAGATCAGCGCGAGCCCGGAGATCGCGAGCAGGTTGCGCCACAAGTCGACGAATCCGAGCGCTTTCGTGAACACGCCGACCGTGAGCGGTTGATACCACGCCGACGGAAAGGAGAGTCCCAAGATGCGCGCCCCGCCGGAGAGCGAAGACACAGGCGCGAAAATTCCGGAAAAATTCACGGCCGGGACAATCGACAGAATCGCGGTGGCGAAAACCGCGGCGACCTGCGTACTCACGAATGACGAAATCAGCTCGCCGAAGCCTGTCGTCGCGATGACGTAGACGAAGGTTCCGAGCAGCAGGGTGAGGAACGGGCCCTTGATCGGCACGTGGAAGAGAAAAATCGCCATCAGGAACAGGAAGACGAAATTCACCATGGCGATGGCGATATAAGGAGGTTGCTTGCCGAACAGGAATTCGAATTTGGTGATCAGCGTCGAGCGGGAGTTGGCGATCGAGCCCGTCTCCTTTTCGCGCACAACCGAGATCGCCGACATGATCGCGGGGATCAGACAAAGCAGGAGCATGAAGACGCCCGGCACCATCGCGTTGACGCTCAGGAATGACTGATTGTAGCGAAAGCGCGTCCCGATATTGTCGTCACTCCATGCGTTCGGCGAAGCCGGGCGTTTCGTGGCGAAGCGCTCTCCCTCCTGCCGGAAGACGCTGGTGACGTAATTCTTGGCGGTTTCGCCGCGGAAGGTCATCGCGCCGTCGACCGCCGCGTCGACCTCCGGTTGCCTTCCCGTCCTCAGATCGCGCCCGAAGCCGCTCGGAATTTCGACCCGACCTGCGTGCCACCGCCCCTCAAGCGAGCCTCTTCTTCAGCGGCGGAGGTGATCGGCGGCTGCACCGAGAAATATCGCGAGCCCCTGAAACCGTCGAGCAACTGTTGGCTTTCCGGCGTATTGTCCTGATCGAACGCCGCAAATTGCAAGTTCTCGATGTCGAACGAAATGCCATAGCCGAAGGCGGCCATCAGAAGGATGGGACCCGACAAAGCGAAGGCGATCCGGATCGGATCGCGCAGTAGTTCGACCGTCTCGCGTCGCGCGTAGGCCCAGAGGTGCGCCAGATCGAAATTCCGAGTCGGCGCGACAGGCGCCTCGCTCTACGGCGTCACATCGCTCGGCTTCGGCGATTCTACCCTCGCGGTCCGATTGATTCCCGCCGCTTCCGCGAGATAGCCGATGAACGTTTCCTCCATCGAACCGCCGCCGCGCTCGCGCACCAAGTCCAGCGGCGGTCCGACCGCGAGCACTTTGCCCGCATGCATCATCGAGATGCGGTCGCAGCGCTCCGCTTCGTTCGAGAAGTGGGTCGAGAGGAAGATCGTGACGCCGTCGTCTCGCGAAAGATCGATCAAGGTGTGCCAAAACGCGTCGCGCGCGACGGGGTCGACGCCGGAGGTCGGCTCGTCGAGAATGAGGATCGCGGGTTCGTGCAGCACCGCCACGGCGAGCTGCAATCGCTGCTTGATGCCGAGCGGCAGGCTGTCCGGCCGAGCGCTGGCGAAGGCTTCGAGATCGTACCGCTGCAAAAGTTGCTTGATGCGCTCCGGAATCTCGGCCGGCGCCAAGTGGTAGAGTTGCGCATGCAGGTCGAGATTCTGGCGGACGGTCAGTTCGCCGTAAAGCGAGAACGCCTGCGACATGTAGCCGACGTTGCGGCGCATTTCCATGTCGTCCGACCCCATCGGGCTGCCATACAACTTGGCCCAACCCGAAGTCGCGGGCAGGAGCCCGGTCAGCATTTTCATGGTCGTCGACTTGCCGCAGCCGTTCGAGCCGAGAAAGCCGAAGATTTCGCCGCGCGCGATCCGAAAGCTGACGTTGTTGACGGCGATGAAGTCGCCGAACCGGCGCGTCAGGCCTTCGGCTTCGATCGCGGGGACCGCGCCCTCCGAGGTCAGACGGTCGCGTGGCGCTTGGCGTCGGTCTTCGCGCGCTTCCCCACGCCGTCGTCCGGCGAAAACGCCGGTAGGCTGAAATTTCGAAGGTTTGTTCCTTGTTCCAAGTTAGGCCGCCAAGAGGGGTTCGGAAATGGACAAACCGGCCTGAGGTTTGTATAAAACGCGCATGCTCGGCGGCACGTCTTTCATTGAAAATCTTCATTACGTCCCCGAGGCGGGATGGGCGCGCAGCGCTTACAGCGTGACGCGCGCCGGGAAGGTCGCCGCCGGGCCGGATTACGCCGTCGAGCGCGTCAGCCACACGGGTCAGGACATCCTCTATTGTCTTTGTGGCGCGGGCGTCGTCGAGACTCTTGGACAGCGGCTGTACGTGCAGCCGGGCCAACTCGTCTGGATCGCCAACGAGGCGCCCCACGCCCATATCGCCGACCCGCGGACGCCCTGGACCCTGCTATGGTTCCGTCTCGACGGACCGAACACGGCAGCGCTGCGCCAAAGGCTCTTCCGCGATGGCGCGCCGCGCGTCACCCTGATCGAGGGCGCCACCTTGACATCTTGGTTCGACCGGCTGTTTTCAGCCGTGCGTGGCCGCGAACCCGGCCTCGATCTGCGCCTCAATCACCTTGTCGGCGAATTCCTCACGATCGTCGACCGGGCTGTCGCGGGATCCTCGGCGCCCAGCATGCCCAGCGCGCTCGCCGCAATTGTCGCGGCGATGCGGATGGATTTGAGCCGACGGTGGAGCGCCGAGGAACTATGCGCATCGACGAGCCTCAGCCACTCGCAAATCCGGCGGCTGTTTCGCAGGCATTTGCGCGCGAGCCCTCGCCGATGGCTGCAGCGGGAACGTCTCATATATGCGCAATCCCTCATCATCGGGAACGATCCGCCGCTTGCCGAGGTCGCCGAAGCGTGCGGATTTTGCGACGTCTATCACTTCTCTCGGGAATTCAAACGTGCGGTCGGAATTTCGCCTGCCGCTTGGCGTCGCGGGGAATTGGGGGCGGGCCATCGTTGACGCCCCTCGACCGCACGCGTTGCGATCGCGAGCACGCCCCAGTCGAGAAGCAGACGAGCCAATCGATCATCATGATCATACGAGAGACATGCGAAGTCGCGCGATGGCGAACTCGATCTCGATCGCTCTCCGTTCAGCCCATATACCAACCGCCATTGACAGTTGCCGCACGTCGCTGAGATCGCCTATATCCAAGACGGGTTCCTCAATGTCGTAGAGCACTATGCCGCGCCAGGGTCGTCGTCGACCGTGCCCACCACGAACTGGTCGAGATCGATGATCGCGCCGGTCATCATGCGGGCGCCTGGCGAAATCAGGAAGGCGACGAGGTCGGCGACATCCTCGGGGACCAGGAGCCGCCCGAATGGCTGTTTCGCGCCGATCGCTTCGGCCCAGTCCAGCGGAAGTCGATGGCGTCCGGTTTGGACCCGATGCTCGCTCGGAGTCACGGTCCAGCCCAGGTTGACGCCGAAAGTCCGCACCCGGTCGCGCTTCAAAGTGTTCGCGGCGCCCTTCGTAAGCGCTACCAGGGCCGCCTTCGACGCCGAATAGGCCAGTAGAAACGGCGGACCGCCATAGGCGAGCATGCTGCATATATTGACGATCACGCCCTGACGGCGTCTGAGGTTCGGAGCCGCCATTTGCATCAGGAAGAACGGCGCCCGCGCATTGACGCCCATGAGCCGGTCGAAGGTAGCGATATCCGTGTCTTCGAGACCGCGATCGGTCAGCCCGGCGGCGTTGGTGAGGATGTCAAGACCGCCGAGACCGTCGAGCGCAGGTCGGATCGCAGCGCAGGCGCTTTCAATGTCGATCAGATCCACGACGACCGGTGTCGCCTTTGCGCCAAGATGCGCAAGGCGGCCGGCGGTAGCTTCGAGGCCAGCGCCGTCACGGTCGACAAGAACAAGCCGCTTGACTCCCTCGACCGCGAAGCGAGTGGCGATTGCGGCGCCTATGCCCTGCGCGGCCCCCGTCACCAGGGCGGTCCGATCCGTCGAAGACATTCTCTAGCCTCCCGATCAACCGGCAAAACACGGTCCCGGCCGCCGCCCTCGAAACCCGCCAATGCGCGCTCTCGTCGGTCGCGGCGGTTCGGATCGGGTTTAGGCGACATTTGACCCAAGGCTAGACGTACGTGTTTTATCAAGTCAATCCCGCCGCCGTGAAGTCAGAGCC